>NZ_JAPIYN010000008.1:0-204713 GCF_035617725.1 Mycobacterium sp. 94-17 | reverse complement strand
ATCGCCCGCGAAGACCGGCCCGGCGACAAAAGACTGGTCGGCTACCTCACCGGCACCGCCGACCCGACCACCGCACGCGCCGCACTGGCCCAGCGGCTGCCCGCCTACATGGTGCCCGCGGCGATCGTGACGTTGCCGACCCTGCCGCTAACGGTCAACGGCAAACTCGACACCCGCGCCCTACCGGCACCCGAATACCAAGCGGCCGACCACTACCGCGCCCCGACCAACCCCACCGAAGAAATCCTGGCCACCATCTACGCCCACACCCTCGGACTACAGCGAGTCGGCGCCGACGACTCCTTCTTCGACCTCGGCGGGGATTCGCTGTCCGCGATGCGCCTGGTCGCCGCGATCAACGCCGGCCTGGAAGCCGACCTGGAAGTGCACACCGTGTTCGACTTCCCGACGATCGGCAAGCTGACGCCCCACATCCGCGGGCAGCGGGGCCGGCGTAAGCCGTTGGGAGCCGTCGAGCGGCCCTCGATCGTGCCATTGTCGTTTGCCCAGAACAGGCTGTGGTTCCTCGACCAGTTGCAAGGGCCCTCAGCGGTTTACAACATGCCGATGGCTTTTCGCTTGCGCGGGCGTCTTGATGTCGACGCGCTGGTTGCGGCGCTGGCCGATGTGGTGGGCCGTCATGAGAGCCTGCGCACACTAATTGCGGCCCCCAGGGGCATACCCCAGCAGCAGGTCGTTGCCGCCGAGCGGGCGGATTTCGGGTGGGAACTCGTCGACGCCGCCGCATGGTCGGCAAGCCGGCTGGGGGAGGCCATCGAACAGGCGGCGCGTCACACGTTTGACCTGACAACCCAGATCCCGCTGCGGGCAAAGCTTTTCCGCGTCTCCGATGACGAACACGTGTTGGTGGGCGTGGTGCACCATATCGCCGCCGACGGCTGGTCGATCACCCCGCTTGTGCGTGATCTGGGTATGGCGTATGTCAGCCGGCGCGCGGGGCAGGCCCCGGGCTGGGCTGAATTGCCGGTGCAGTACATCGATTACGCGTTGTGGCAGCGCGAACAGTTTGGTGATCTGGACGACCCGCACAGCCTCATCGCCGGCCAGCTGGCCTATTGGCAGGAAGCCCTGGCCGGGATCCCCGAGCACCTGCACTTGCCGACCGATCGACCCTATCCGCCGGTGGCTGATCAGCGCGGCTCCACGGCAGCCGTGGACTGGCCCGCAGAGCTGCAGCAACAAGTCCGCAAGGTGGCCGGTGAGCACAACGCGACCAGCTTTATGGTGCTGCAGGCCGCATTGGCGGTGCTACTCTCCCGGCTGAGTGCGAGTTCTGATGTGGCAGTGGGGTTCCCGATCGCCGGGCGAGGCGATCCGGCACTCGATGAGCTGGTCGGGTTTTTCGTCAACACCCTGGTCTTGCGGGTCGATCTGGCCGGCGATCCCAGCTTCGCCGAACTGCTTGGCCAAGTGCGCCGGCGCAGCCTGGCCGCCTACGACCGCCAAGACGTGCCCTTCGAGGTGCTCGTCGAGCGGCTCAACCCCGCCCGATCGCTGACCCATCACCCGCTCGTCCAGGTGATGTTGGCCTGGCAGAATCTTCCCGGGCAGGACGATAACGACCCCGCCGCCGCATTGATGTTGGGCGATCTGCAGGTCACCCAGATGCAAGTAAACACCCACACGGCGCGCACGGATCTGGCGTTTTCCCTGACCGAACGGTTCACCGCGGCCGGAGAGCCCGCCGGGATCGGCGGGGCGGTGGAATTTCGCACCGATGTTTTCGACATGGCAACCGTGGGCGCGCTCATCGAGAGGTTCGAACGCGTATTGGTGGCGATGACCGCCAATCCGGAGCGGCGGCTGTCGTCGGTGGATGTGCTGGACGCCGCCGAGCACGCCCGGATCGATGAACTCGGCAACCGGGCGGTATTGGGCGGGCCCGCACCGGCGCCGGTGTCGGTTCCGGAGTTGCTCGCATGCCATGTAGCCCGCTCCGCGCAGGCCGTCGCGATCCGCGACGGCGGCCGCTCAAAGACGTACCGCGA
The DNA here is from genome assembly GCF_035617725.1 of Mycobacterium sp. 94-17. Lineage (NCBI taxonomy): Bacteria > Bacillati > Actinomycetota > Actinomycetes > Mycobacteriales > Mycobacteriaceae > Mycobacterium > Mycobacterium sp. 94-17. Next base: position 202,704 of record NZ_JAPIYN010000008.1, on the reverse strand, counting down.
ACTCGACGAGGCGGCGAACCGGCTGGCACACCTGCTGGCGGCTGACGGTGTTCGGTCGGGTTCGTGTGTGGCACTGCTGTTGGAGCGGTCCGCGGCGGCGGTCGTCGCAATGCTGGCGGTGCTCAAGTCCTGCGCGGCCTATCTGGCGATCGACCCCGGGCTGCCCGATGCCCGGGTCAAGTTCATGATCACCGATGCCGGGCCGGTCGCCGCCATCACCAGCGCGGGCCTGCGGTCGCGGCTGGAGCAGTTCGACCTACTGGTCATCGACGTTGACGATCCCGCTGCGGACAGCCAACCCGGCACGTCATTGCCGGCGCCAGCGCCAGCGCCAGCGCCAGACGACATCGCTTACCTCATCTACACATCGGGCACTACCGGGGTCCCCAAAGGCGTGGCCATCAGCCACCACAACCTGACCCACTTGGCGCAGTCACCGCCCCCACATCTACCCGGCGCACAGGTGTGGACTCAATGCCACTCTTATGCCTTCGACTTCTCGGTATGGGAGATCTGGGCTGCGCTGCTCGGCGGTGGGTGCCTGGTCGTTGTACCCGAGGAGATAACGGCCTCACCAGAGGATTTTCGCGCCTTGTTGGTCAGCGAGCAGGTCAACGTGCTCACCCAAACCCCCTCCGCGGTGGCGGCACTCGCACCGCAGGGCTTGGATTCGGTGGCGTTGCTGCTCGGGGGCGAGGCCTGCCCTGCCGAGTTGGTGAATCAGTGGGCACCGGGTCGGGTGATGATCAACGCCTATGGCCCGACCGAGGCCACGGTATACGCGTCGATGAGCGCGCCATTAAAGGCTGGGCCCACGGGGTCGGGTGCGGCGCCGATCGGGACGCCGGTGTCCACCGCGGCGGGATTCATTCTCGACGAATGGCTGCGCCCGGTGCCGCCCGGGGTGGTCGGCGAATTGTATGTGGCAGGCCGCGGCGTGGCTGTCGGTTATGTGCGACGGGCCGGGCTGACCGCGTCACGGTTTGTGCCCTGCCCCTTCGGCGGACCCGGGACACGGATGTATCGCACCGGTGATCTGGTGCGGTGGGGTCCCGATGGTCAGCTGCACTACCACGGACGCGCCGATGATCAGGTCAAAATTCGCGGGTACCGCATTGAGCTCGGTGAGATCCAGGCCGCACTGGCCGGCCTGGACGGTGTGGAGCAGGCGGTAGTCGTCGCTCGCGAGGACCGTCTCGCCGACAAACGCCTGGTCGGCTACATCACCGGAACAGCGGACCCGGCCGAGGCACGTGCGCAGCTGGCTGAGCGGATCCCGGCCTATATGGTTCCCGCCGCGGTAGTGGTTCTCGACGCGTTGCCGTTGACGGTCAGCAACAAACTCGATACCCGCGCCCTGCCGGCACCGGTGTACCGGGATGTCGATCAGTACCGCGCCCCGACCAACGCGGTCGAGGAGGTCCTGGCCGGCATCTACGCCCAGGTGCTGGGGCTGGACGGGGTAGGGGTCGAGGAGTCGTTCTTCGACCTGGGCGGGGACAGCATTCTGTCGATGCAGGTGGTAGCCCAGGCCCGGGCGGCCGGACTGACATGTCGGCCGCGCGACATCTTCGTCGAGCAGACTGTGGCCCGGCTCGCCCGAGTTGTCGTGGTGGCCGGCGATCACACCGGCCCCGTCGATGAGGGTGTGGGGGCTGTGGTGGCCACGCCGATCATGCGGTGGCTACATACCGTGGACGGCCCTATCGACCAGTTCAACCAGGCGATGGTGGTGCAAGCACCGGCCGGGGTCACCGAGGCCGACGTGGTGATCATTCTTCAGGCGCTGCTGGACCGGCACGCCATGTTGCGGCTGCGTGCCGACGACACCGGCGGCCGCTCACTTCAGGTGCCCGATCCGGGTTCGATCGACGCCGATGCCTGCCTGCTCACCGTCGACGCGCTATCCGACGACGTACTGTCAGAGGCCCGGTCGCGGTTGAACCCGGCCGCCGGGGTTATCCTCAGCGCGCTGTGGGCGACCGGCACCGGCCAGTTGGCGCTGATCATTCACCACCTGGCCATCGACGCGGTTTCTTGGCGAATCCTGTTGGAGGACCTCAACATCGCGTGGGCCCAGCACCACAACGGGCAATCGATCGTCCTGCCCACAGTCGGGACCTCATTTGCCCGGTGGGCATCGCTGCTCAACGAATACGCCCACACCGCCGCAGTCATCGGCCTGGCCGGCAGCTGGCGAAAAGTGTTGGCGACGCCGGCCGCATTGCCGGCAGTACAACCCGAACTGGATACCTATGCCAGCGCTGGGCATCTGACGGCAGCACTGGATGTCGAGACGACCCGCCTACTGCTCGGCGAGGTACCCGCGGCGTTCCACACGGGGATAAACGACATACTGCTGATCGCATTCGGGTTGGCCTGGGCCGAATGCTCGGGCGCCCGGGGCGGGGTGCCGATCGGCGTCGACGTCGAGGGCCATGGCCGCCGTGACGACCTGTACTCCGACGTCGACGTGTCGCGCACCGTGGGCTGGTTCACCACCAAGTACCCGGTGGCGTTGAACGTCGGGGGGGCGGGCGCCGCGCTGCGCTGGACGCAAGTGGTGGCCGGCGAAGCGGCGCTGGGTGCGGTGATCAAGGACGCCAAGGAACAATTGCGTGCCGTGCCCGACGGCCTGACCTATGGGCTGCTGCGCTACCTGAATACGGACATCGAACTGACGGGTGCCGACCCGACGATCGGATTCAACTATCTGGGCCGGATGGGCACGGCAACCGCCGAACTCTCCGACGAGCTGTGGCGGGTCAGCCAGGACGCCGTGTCGGTTGTCGCGGCCGCCACCGCTCCGATGCCGCTGGGACACGCCCTGGAACTCAACGCGGGCACCGTCGACTCCGAGGCCGGCCCGCGTCTGCATGCCAACTGGACATGGGCCCGCTCAGCGTTGGACGACGCCCAGATCGACAGACTCAGCCGGCTGTGGTTCGACGCCCTGGCCGGCATCTGCGCGCATGTCAAACACGGCGGCGGCGGACTGACCCCCTCTGATATCGTCCCCGCCCGGCTGAGCCAACGCCAGATCGACGAGCTGCACCAACAGCACCGGGTCGCCGACATCTTGCCGCTGACGCCCGTGCAGCGGGGACTGCTCTTTCACGCCGGCATGACCGGCAGCCACGCCGACTTGTATGCGATGCAGTTGGACATCAGCGTCACCGGCCCGCTGGATCCGCAGCGCCTGCGCGCCGCCGTGCAGACCATGATCAACCGCCATCCCAACCTGGCCGCCCAGTTCTGCGAACGGTTCGACGAGCCGGTCCAGATCATCCCGGCCGACCCGATGGTGGAGTGGCAATACCTCGAACTGGACTCCGAGGAGCGGATCCAGCGGGCGTGCGCGGCCGACCGCGCAGCAGTGTGCGACCTCGCCAATCCCCCGGCCTTTCGAGTGGCTTTGATCCGCACCGCCGAGGAGCGGTACCGGATTGTGCTGACCAATCACCACATCGTGCTCGATGGCTGGTCGCTGCCGATCCTGCTGGGCGATATCTTCGCCGACTATTGCGGACAGCGGCTGCCCGCGGCCACGCCGTACCGCCGGTTTGTCACCTGGCTCGCCGATCGAGACCTCGAGGCCGCGCGCACAGCCTGGAGCGAAGTGCTGACCGGCTTCGACACCCCCACCCTCGTAGCCCCGCCGGGCCGGTCAGGGCTGGGGCCACGCGGCGCGATCTCGGCTCGGGTGACCGAGCAGACCACCAGGGCACTGGTCGAGTTGGCGCGCTCATGTCACACCACCGTCAACACGGTGTTGCAGGCCGCGTGGGCGCGGCTGCTGATGGGGCTGACCGGCCACCAAGACGTCGCCTTCGGCACCGCGGTCTCCGGCCGGCCGGCCGAGGTGCCGGGCGCCGAAATGATCGTCGGTCTGTTGATCAACACGGTGCCGGTACGCGCGACCATCACACCGGCCACCACCACCACCGAATTGATCGACCAACTACGGAACCACCACAACCACACTCTGGAACACCAACACGTCGCGCTCACCGAGATCCACCGCGCCACCGGCCACAACCAACTCTTCGACACCCTGTTCGTCTACGAGAACTACCCGGTCGACGCCGCCGCGTCCTTGGATATCCGTGAGTTGGCCATCACCGGCATCGCCACCCGCGAATCCACCCACTACCCCCTGACGCTGCAAGTGCTGCCGGGCGAGGAACTGGGCCTTCGCATCGAATTCGACGCCGACGTATTCGACTCGGCCGGCATCGAAACGCTCACCGCGCGGTTGCAGCGCGTGCTGGCGAGCATGGTCGCCGACCCAACGGCACGATTGGCGGCGATGGATGTGCTGGATGCAGATGAGCACGCCCACCTCGATGCGATCGGCAACCGCGCGGTGTTGAGCCGGCCAGCACCGGCGCCGGTGTCGATTCCGGCTTTATTCGCCGTGCAGGTGGCGCGCACGCCCGAAGCGGTGGCGGTGACCTTCGACGGCCGCTCACTGACGTACCGCGAGGTTGATGAGGCATCGAATCGGTTGGCACACTTGCTGATCGGCCAGGGCGCGGGCCCCGGCCGGTGTGTGGCGCTGCTGTTCAACCGGTGTGCCGACGCGATCGTCGCGATCCTGGCAACGCTGAAAGCCGGGGCCGCCTATTTGCCGATCGACCCCGCGCACCCGCCGGCCCGAATCGAGTTCATGATGGCTGACGCCGCACCGATCGCCGCGGTGACCACCACCGGGCTGGCCGACCGGCTACCCGAGTGCGGCCTACCCGTCATCGATAGCGAGGACCCGCGCATCGATACCTACCCAGATACGGGCCTGCCGACGCCGAGTCCCGATGACGTCGCCCACGTCATCTACACCTCAGGCACCACCGGCGTGCCGAAAGGTGTTGCCGTCAGCCACCACAACGTCACCCGGCTGTTCGACTCGCTCGACGTCGGCCTGCAACCGGCGCCGGAACAGGCGTGGACGCAGTGCCACTCCTACGCCTTTGACTATTCGGTCTGGGAGATGTGGGGCGCGCTGCTGCACGGCGGACGCCTGGTGGTAGTGCCCGAGTCGGTGGCGGGCTCACCGGACGACTTCCACGCACTACTCGTTGCCGAAAAGGTCAGCGTCTTAAGTCAAACCCCCTCGGCGGTGGCGGCGCTCTCGCCCGAAGGTCTGGGATCGGCGACGTTGATGATCGCCGCTGAGGCCTGCCCGGGTGAGGTGGTGGATCGATGGGCACCCGGGCGGATGATGCTCAACGGCTACGGCCCCACCGAGACCACGGTGTACGCGACGATCAGTGCCCCCTTAAAGGCCGGACCGGCGGGGTCGGCGGTCGTGCCGATCGGTGCGCCGGTGCCGGGGGCGGCGTTGTTCGTGTTGGACGGCTGGCTGCGCCCGGTGCCGGTCGGGGTGATCGGCGAACTATATGTGGCCGGCCGCGGCGTCGCGTGTGGGTATGTGCGCCGGGCCGGGCTGACCGCCTCGCGGTTTGTGGCATGCCCGTTCGGCCGAGCAGGAGCGCGGATGTATCGCACCGGGGATCTGGTGCGCTGGGGCGCCGATGGCCAGCTGCAGTATGTCGGGCGCGCCGATGAGCAGGTCAAGATACGCGGTTATCGCATCGAACTCGGCGAGATTCAGGCGCAACTGGCCGGCGTGGACGGGGTAGAGCAGGCGGTGGTGATCGCCCGCGAAGACCGACCCGGCGACAAGCGTTTGGTCGGCTACGTCACCGAGTCGGTCACCGCGGCAGTGGACAGTGCCGCGGTGCGTGCGCAGCTTGCCGAGCGGCTCCCGGCCTACATGGTCCCTGCCGCCGTGGTGGTGGTACCGGCGCTGCCGTTGACGGTCAACGGCAAACTCGACAGGCGCGCCCTGCCGCCACCCGAATACCAGGGTGGCGTGTACCGCGGCCCCGACGACGCGGTCGAAGAAATCTTGGCCGACATCTACGCCGAGGTGCTCGGTTTGGAGCGGGTCGGGGTCGACGATTCGTTCTTCGACCTCGGCGGGGACTCGCTGACGGCGATGCGCCTAGTCGCCGCCATCAATCAATCCCTGGATTGCAACGTGGCGGTGCGTATGATCGTCGATGCACCGTCCGTCAGTAGTCTGCGCCAAGTGTTTGATCGCGAAGGCAAGCTGCTGGAAGTGATTTCGGCCGTGCACCCGATCTGCGATCAATTCTTTGCGAGCGTGCACGGCGCCGATACCAGCGAGGTGCACGCGAGCGATCTCACACTGGATAAATTCATCGACGCACCGACGCTGACAACGGCGCCGACGCTGCCCCGGGCTCGAACCCAGGTGCGGACGGTCCTGCTGACCGGGGCCACCGGTTTCCTCGGGCGCTACCTGGCCCTGCAATGGCTCGAGCGGATGCAACTCGTCGGCGGCAGGCTGATCTGCCTGGTGCGAGCCGAGTCCGACGATGAGGCGCGGCGCCGCCTGGAGAACATCTTCGACACTGGTGACCCCGGCCTGCTGTCCCACTTCCAGGACTTGGCCGCCGACCACCTCGAAGTCATCGCCGGCGACAAGGCCGCAGCCAACCTTGGACTGGAGCCGCAGACCTGGCAGAGGCTGGCCGACACCGTCGATTTGATCGTCGATCCCGCGGCCATGGTCAACGCCGTGCTTTCCTACCGAGAGTTGTTCGGGCCCAACGTCGTGGGTACCGCCGAACTGATCCGGCTGGCACTCACAACCAGGATCAAGGCCTACACCTATGTGTCGACTTCAGACGTCGGCCGCCAGATCGGGCGGTCGGCGTTCACCGAGGATGCCGATATCCGGGTTGTCAGCCCCACCCGCGTAATCGACGCAAGCCTGGCCAACGGCTACGGCAACAGCAAATGGGCTGGCGAGGTGCTCCTACGCGAGGCCCACGACCTGTGCGGCTTGCCGGTCGCGGTGTTTCGCTCCGGCATGATCCTGGCCGACACCACGTACGCGGGCCAGCTCAAGGTATCCGACACAGTGACCCGGATGATATTGAGCGTCCTGGCCACCGGCCTCGCACCCCGTTCGTTCTTCCAACTCGACGCCGACGGCGCTCGGCAACGCACACACTTCGACGGCCTGCCCGTCGAGTTCGTCGCCGAGGCGATCGCCACACTGGGTGGCCGGATGGCCAACGGATTTGCGACCTACCACGTGATGAACCCGCACGACGACGGCGTCGGACCCGACGAGTATGTCGACTGGCTCATCGAGGCCGGCTACCCGATCCAGCGCATCGACGATTTCCGGGAGTGGTTGCAGCGATTCGAGGCCGGGCTGCGCGCCCTGCCGGATCAACAGCGTCGGAATTCGGTGCTGCAGCTGTTGCTGTTGCGCAACTCCACCCAGTTGCAGCCCCTCGATCCGAGCCGCGGGTCCTTCGCGCCGACCGACCGGTTCCGCGCCGCGGTGCACGAAGCAGAAATCGGCGCGAATGATATCCCGCACGTCACGGCGCCGATCATCATCAAATACGCCACCGACTTGCAACTGCTTGGACTGCTCTAGCCCGTTCGTCATTCACGTCGTCGCCGGAACTCCGTTGGTGTCCAAAGTCTTCCGCGCCGACACGGCCATATAGTCAGTCGATCGTTTGAGCGATACGTTGCGGCATCGAGTGCCAGTGTCTTCCGTCACTTCCACGACCGCGTCATCCATCTTTTCATTTCCTTGCCAAATGCTCTTGGCCGTAACGGGATACACCCCTTCCCGGATCGATTGCACGAGAACATCGCCGGCTCGGCGTCGGCGAGGTGCATTTATCCTTCGGGAAATCGATGGTGATGGTGGCGTATTGTTGCCGTGGCGCGCGGCAGTCCGTCAGGTCTCACGCCGTACGACGATGCCGGTGAGACATGGCGGCAGCAAAACGGATTGGGCAAAACGCGGTCGATGACCGTCGCAATAGTCCATGATGGTCTACGTGGAGAGCGGCGCCCTCGACATTGTCAGGATGCCCCGAGGCGGTCCGGACGCCTCCTGGCTGGACCGTCGGTTGCAGACCGAGCGGCTGGAATACCTTGACCGCGACGACGTCGACGACCGGAAGCACAAGGTCGTCCGCTCACTCGATCGCGCCGGACGGCGCCGCTTCATGGGTGCTCACGAGAAGTTGGCCAGGATAGCGCTTGCTGAGGTGGCCGATGTGCCCTCACCAAAGATCCTCGAACTCGGGGCCGGCCTCGGTGGCCTGTCGAGCAAACTGCTCGACCTTCACCCCACCGCTCATGTGACAGTCTCCGACATCGACCAAGCATTCGTTGCCACCGTCGCCGCCGGCGACCTCGGCAGTCACCCGCGCGCCACGGTGCGGGAGATGGACGCGACCGCAATCGACGCCCCAAACGGGGATTACGACCTCGCGGTGTTTGCGATGTCGTTACACCACCTGCCCCCTGCAATGGCGGCCCAGGTGTTCGCCGAAGGGACCCGGGCCGCGCGCAAGCTGTTGATCATCGACCTCCGCAGGCCGCCGGCACCGCTTCACGCACTGGTGTTGGCGGCGGTGCTGCCGTTCACCGGGATCATCCCGGTGGCACACGACGGGGTTATCAGCCAGCTACGCGCCTACAGCCCGTCGGCGATAAGTGCGCTCGCCCATCATGCCGACCCGGCGATTGCGATCGAATTCCCCAAGCTAGGGATGGGCCCGACTGTCGCGGTTGCCAGTCGGGCTCGGCAAACTGGCGATCGCTAGGTCTCGAATTTCTCAACCTCCACACGTTTAAATCCACCATTTTGATAAAGCTGCACACAGGATTGTCGCCTGACTTTCCCGCTTGTTGTGATGGGTATCGAGCCCGGGGCTACCAGTACCACGTCCCGAACGCTCAGGCCGTGCGCATTGGATATCGCCGTGGTGACCGCTTCCTTGATATCGCGCAGGTTTTCGGCGACGTCCGGCTCGGCCTGGCCTCGCTGTTTGAATTCGAGGATCACGACGAGCGTTTCTGTGGGTTCGTCCGTGACAGCTATGGCTGCGGCCCGGCCCCCCGATATCTCCTGGACGGTTGCCTCGATGTCGTCGGGATAGTGGTTGCGCCCGCGCACAATCAAAAGGTCCTTGATGCGGCCGACGATGAACAGCTCATCTTCGGAGACGAAACCGAGGTCTCCGGTCCTCAACCAACGATCTTCGGGTGTACCGGGCGAAGGGGCGGTAATCGTCGCGGCGAAGGTCTGCTGCGTCTCGACTGGTCTGTGCCAGTAGCCGCGACTGACGTTGTCACCGTGCACCCAGATCTCACCGATCATTCCCGCCGGCTTCTCGGTCGCGGTCTCCGGATCGACGATCCGCACGGTCGGCGACTGCGGCGTGCCGTAACTGGCCAATGGCGTACCGCCCTCACATCGTTTCGCCTGGCCGGCCGCTAACTTCTCGTGCTCGAAATGGACGAAATCGGGCGGCAGGCCCGGCGGGTGGGTGGCTACGAACAAGGTTGCCTCGGCAAGGCCATATGAGGGGCGTATCACCGACTCGGGAAGGTTGGAACGTGCGAACCGCCGGGTGAAGCGCCTGATCGTCAGCGGGTTTACCCGCTCGGCACCGCTCAGGATGTACAGCACATCCCCGAGGTCGAGCCCGGCCATATCGTCGTCGGATGTTCGTGCTGCCGCGAGTTCGAAAGCGAAATTCGGGGCCGCGGACAACACTTGCGGATTGCGTGCCAGCAATTGCATCCAGCGCGCAGGCCGCTGCAAGAACGCTATCGGACTCATGATCACCGTCGGCCAACCACCCAGAATCCCGGCGCACAGACCCAGCATCAAACCCATGTCGTGATAAAACGGCAGCCACGACACCGCGGAATGTGGCATCCGGTAATCGGGAAGATATCCCGACACAATCTGCTCCCAATTGGCCGACAGATTGCCGTTCGAGACCATCACCCCCGCCGGCATCCGGGTCGACCCGGACGTGTACTGCAGATACGCAACGTCCGGTCGGCTATCTGGCCGTGGGCAGGATCCTTTCAGGGATTCGCCCAGCGAATCGACTTCGATGATCGAGGGAGCGGGATTGTCTGCAATTGGCCGCGCATAAGGAACGACGTCCTTTACCACCGCGGATGTCGTGAGAATGACAGAAGGTGACGCATCCCGCAGCACCGCCGTCACACGCTCGTCGTGAACAGCAACCGCTGGAACCGAAAGCGGAACCGCGATGCGTCCAGCTTCCAGGGTTCCGAGAAATGCAACGATATAGTCGAGCCCTTGCGGCGCCAATATCACAGCCCGGTCACCGGTCGACCCGCACCCTTGTAGTTCCCGTGCGATGTTCAGCGAGCGCCGATACAACTGCGCCCATGTCAGGGTCTTGGCAACACCATCCCAATCTTCTTCGTAATCGAGAAATGTGAACGCCGTTTGATCCGGCTGCAAACTCGCGTGCTCGCGCAGGGCGACGCGAAGGGGAGAGTCGATCATAGGCAAGCCCCTCGCCTGCTGAACGGCGACAATGCACCGAGCTTAGGGCAAATCGCGGTCGCATCGCGGCCAGACCGCGAAACGCGACAACGGTTCGGCACTTCCCCGTTTGACTGAGTTGGCCAACCCTTTCTAGCTCTCCAGCTCTTTCTTCAGGTTCGCCAGCACTTCGCCTTGAATCCTCTTCAGCCCCAAGGGCGCAAAAGTCTTCTCGAAGAAGCCCTTCACCCCGCCCGCACCGGTCCAGGTGGTCTTCACGGTGACGCTGGAGCCGGGTCCCGCGGGGGCCACCGTCCAGTTGATCACCATGGACGAGTTCGCGTCCTTCTCGATCACGGTGTGCCCGGCCAGGTCGACGTCGACCTGCACGTCGCGCACCCGCGACTTGGTGGCCTGCAGCCTCCACTTGGCGACCGTGCCCGGCCCCTGCCCACCCTGCAGCACCTGGTAGTCGCTGTACTGCGGGGAGAGAATTTTCGGACGGACGGTCTGATAGTCGGCGACGGCGGCAAGGGTTGCCGCGGGCTCCGCGTTGATCAAGATGGTGCTCTCAGCGCTCACCTGTCCCAAGATGGCCCTCCTCAATGCTGATTTCCCGCTGCTATCCCTCATGTCGGGTGCACGGGCTGTTGTCGAAGACTAGGGTATATGTGGTGCCTGTCCCTGGATCTGCACTCTCGGCCTATGCGTCTGGCGTCGACCGGATGCTGGCAAGCTATCGCTCCATCCCCGTGACGTCCGCCGTCCGGTTGGCCAAGCCGACGTCAAATCTGTTCCGCGCCCGCACCAGTCGCGATGCACCGGGTCTCGACACGTCCGGGTTGACCGCCGTCCTGAGCGTGGATCCCGACGCGCGCACCGCCGACGTGGCCGGCATGTGCACGTATGAGGACCTGGTGGCCGCGACGCTGCCGTACGGTCTGTCGCCGCTGGTCGTCCCGCAGCTCAAGACCATCACCCTCGGCGGCGCGGTCAGTGGACTGGGCATCGAGTCGTCGTCGTTCCGCAACGGTCTGCCGCATGAATCGGTGCTGGAGATGGACATCCTCACCGGCGCCGGCGAATTGCTCACCACGTCGCGCACCCAGCACCAGGACCTGTTCCGTGCGTTCCCGAATTCCTATGGGACGCTTGGGTATTCGACCCGGCTTCGGATCGAGCTGGAACCCGTCGCGCCGTTCGTTGCGCTGCGGCATATTCGATTCCGTTCGCTGCCCGATCTGATCGCGGCCATGGAACGCGTCATCGACACCGGCGGACAGGGCGGGACGCCGGTCGACTATCTGGACGGGGTGGTCTTCGGCGCCGACGAAAGCTATCTGTGCGTGGGCCGGCGGACCAGCACGCCCGGCCCGGTCAGCGACTACACCGGCCAGAACATCTACTACCAGTCCATCCGGCACGATGGCCCGGGCGTCGAAGCCACCAAGGACGACCGGCTGACCATGCATGACTACTTCTGGCGCTGGGACACCGATTGGTTCTGGTGCTCACGGGCGTTCGGCGTGCAGAACCCGCGGCTGCGGCGCTGGTGGCCGCGCCGCTACCGGCGCAGCAGCGTCTACTCGAAGCTGATCTCACTGGACCGCCGCTTCGGAGTCTCCGACCGCATCGAAAGGCGCAATGGACGGCCGGCAAGGGAAAGGGTGGTGCAAGACGTCGAGGTGCCGGTCGAACGGACCTGCGAGTTCCTGGAATGGTTCCTAGGCAGCGTCCCCATCACGCCGATCTGGTTGTGCCCGTTGCGTTTGCGCGATCACGACGGCTGGCCGCTGTATCCGATGCGCCCCGATCACACGTACGTCAACGTCGGCTTCTGGTCGTCCGTGCCGGCCGGCGCCACCGAGGGTGCGACCAACCGGATGATCGAAGCCAAGGTCGGTGAACTCGACGGGCACAAGTCGCTGTACTCCGACTCCTTCTACTCCCGCGACGACTTCGACGAGTTGTACGGCGGCGAGGCCTACAACACCGTCAAGAAGACCTATGACCCCGATTCTCGTTTACTCGACCTCTACGCAAAGGCGGTACAACGGCGATGACGACAACCAGGCAGCCCCACCACTCGTCGACCGGCAAACTCAGCATGGCCGAGATCCTCGAGGTGTTCGCCGCGACCGGGCGACATCCGCTGAAGTTCACCGCCTACGACGGCAGCGTCGCCGGAAGCGAGGACGCCGAACTGGGTTTGGATCTTCGGACCCCGCGCGGCGCCACCTACCTGGCCACCGCACCGGGCGAACTCGGCCTGGCCCGCGCCTACGTGGCGGGCGACCTGCAGGCGTACGGGGTGCATCCGGGTGATCCCTACCGGTTGCTCAAGACCCTCACCGACCGGGTGGAATTCAAGCGGCCGCCGGCGCGGGTGCTGGCCAACGTGGTCCGATCGCTGGGCTTCGAGCGGCTGCTGCCGGTAGCGCCGCCACCACAGGAGACGCCGCCCCGGTGGCGGCGGATCGCGGACGGGCTGACCCACACCAAAACCCGCGACGCCGAGGCCATCCACCACCACTACGACGTCTCCAACACCTTCTACGAGCTGGTGCTGGGTCCGTCGATGACGTACACCTGCGCGGTGTATCCCGAGGCCGGCGCCACGCTGGAAGACGCCCAGCAGAACAAGTACCGGCTGATCTTCGAAAAGTTACGACTGCAGCCGGGCGACCGCCTGCTCGACGTCGGCTGCGGCTGGGGAGGCATGGTGCGCTACGCCGCGCGCCGGGGCGTACGGGCGATCGGCGCGACCCTGTCGGCCGAGCAGGCGAAGTGGGCGCGGCGGGCGATCGCGGACGAAGGGCTCGCGAAGCTGGCCGAGGTGCGGCACTCCGACTACCGCGACGTCCGCGAGGAGCAGTTCGACGCCGTGTCCTCGATCGGGCTGACCGAGCACATCGGCGTCAAGAATTACCCCGCCTACTTCGGGTTCCTGAAGTCGAAGCTGCGCACCGGCGGTCTGCTGCTCAACCACTGCATCACCCGCCACGACAACACCTCGACCTCGTTCGCCGGCGGGTTTACGGATCGCTACGTCTTCCCCGACGGCGAACTGACCGGCTCAGGCCGCATCACCACCGCGATCCAGGATGTGGGCTTTGAGGTGCTGCACGCGGAGAACCTCCGCCATCACTATGCGATGACGCTGCGCGACTGGTGCCACAACCTGGTCGAGCACTGGGACGTGGCGGTCGCCGAGGTGGGCTTGCCGACCGCGAAGGTGTGGGGCCTGTATATGGCGGCTTCGCGAGTGGCGTTCGAGCAGAACAACCTTCAGTTGCATCATGTGCTGGCGGCCAAGGTCGACGCGAGCGGCGACGACGATCTGCCGATGCGCCCCTGGTGGACGCCCTAGCGACGATCGGGAACGCGGCGTAGCCGGGCGAAGCGGGTCGGCGCCATCGGGTAACTCGCTAGCCGCCGTCGATGCGGCGGGCGCCCAGCTCGTTCTGTAGCAGCTCGAGCGCGACCTCTTCGGGGTCGCGGCGCGGCGCCGACGGGTCGGTGCGACCGGCCTCGGCGAGCATGTGCTCCTCTTCGTCGCGCCGCGCGGATTCCACGTCGGGCGCGGGCTCGGCCACGCCACGAACGGCCTGGCCGGCTCCCCCGCCGGCGGTGGGCGGCGCCGCGACCGGTGCCCCGGCCTCGCACCGCACCCGCCAGTCGACGCCCAGTGCGTCTTTGAGCGCTTCGGCGATGACGTCGGTGTTGCGCTGTTCGCAGAGCCGCTTGGCCAGCGGCGCTGATTCGTGGCTCAGCACCAGCGTGTTGCCCTCGATGGCACGGACGGTCGCCCCCGCGAGCATCACCTCGGTGGTGCGGCTGCGCTGGCGCACCTTGTCGCGCACCGTCGGCCACATCGTCCGCACCGCGGCGGCGTTGAGTTCACCTGGCGCAGAAGGTGTTTCGATCACCGGCGCCGGTTCGGAGACCGCGGGCGCCGGAGCCGCTTCGGCGACGGCAGCCGGCTTGGCGACGGCAGCCGCTTCGGCGACGGCAGCCGGCTCGGCGACGGCAGCCGCTTCGGCGACGGCAGCCGGCTTGGCGACGGCAGGAGGTTCGGCCTTGGCAGCGGCCGTCGCAGAGCGTCGCGTGAACCGGGCGGGTGTTTCGGGTTGCGCCGCCGCAGGCACGCTGCGAGGCACCGCGGCGGGGACTTCAGAGGCGGGGATGGACAGATCCAGCCGGGTCTCGATTCGCTCCACCCGTTGGAGCAGCGCCGATTCGGTGTCGCTGGCCGAGGGCAGCAGCAGCCGCGCACACACGACTTCCAGCAGCAGACGCGGCGCCGTCGCACCGCGCATTTCCCCCAGACCCGCCTGCACCACCTCGGCGTAGCGGGTCAGGGTTGCCGGGCCGATCCGGGTCGCCTGGTCACGCATCCGCTCCAGCACGTCCTCCGGCGCGTCGACCACCCCGCGGCCGGCCGCATCCGGTACGGCCTGCAGCAGGATCAGGTCGCGAAACCGCTCGAGCAGGTCGGTGGCGAAGCGCCGCGGGTCGTGGCCGGCGTCGATCACCGACTCCACCGCACCGAACAGCGCCGCCGCATCGGCGGCGGCGAGGGCGTCGACGGCCTCGTCGATCAGCGCCATGTCGGTGGCGCCGAGGAGGCCCAGCGCCCGCTGATAGGTCACATGGGCGCCCTCGGCACCGGCCACCAGCTGATCCAGCACCGACAGGGTGTCGCGTGGCGAGCCGCCACCGGCGCGGATCACCAGCGGGTAGACGGCGTCGTCGACGGCGACACCCTCCTGCTCGCAGATCCGCCCGATCAACGCCCGCATGGTCTTCGGCGGCAGCAGCCGGAACGGGTAGTGATGGGTGCGGGACCGAATCGTCGGCAGCACCTTCTCCGGTTCGGTGGTGGCGAAGATGAAGATGAGGTGCTCGGGAGGCTCCTCGACGATCTTGAGCAGCGCGTTGAACCCCGCGGTGGTCACCATGTGCGCCTCGTCGACGATGAACACCCGGTAGCGCGACTGGGCAGGCGCGTAGAACGCGCGATCGCGCAGTTCACGGGTGTCGTCCACGCCGCCGTGGCTGGCGGCGTCGAGCTCGACCACGTCGATGCTGCCCGGCGCGTTGGGCGCCAGCGCCTGGCACGAGTCGCAAACCCCGCACGGCGTGGCCGTCGGGCCATGGACGCAGTTCAGCGACCGGGCCAGAATGCGTGCGGACGAGGTCTTTCCGCAGCCGCGCGGCCCGGAGAACAGGTACGCGTGGTTGATCCGGCCCGCTTCCAGCGCGATCGACAGAGGCTCGGTGACGTGCTCCTGCCCCACCACTTCGGCGAAGGTTGCCGGCCGGTACTTGCGGTAGAGAGCCACGGTCAGCAGGCTACCGGCGCCGTGCGACGATGCGCGCCGCGGAGGGTTGGCGAACGGGTGATCAGGCGGTCCGGATACCCAGCACCGCCACCGGGGTGTGGCTCAGGTGCAGATTGCAGCGCTCAGTTCACACCGACGTGGACGAGGCGAGCAGCGACTCCGACGCGGCCAGCAGCGCGCAGGTCGCCAGCCCGTCGACGGCGTCGCGCAGGTCCGGCAGCGCCGGGAAGGTCGGCGCGATCCGGATGTTGGTGTCCCGCGGATCTTTGCGGTACGGGAACGACGCCCCCGCCTCGGTCAGCGCGATGCCGGCGTCCTTGGCCAGCGCGACGGTCCGCTTCGCCGTGCCGGGCAGCACGTCGAGGCTGATGAAGTAGCCGCCCTTGGGGTCGGTCCACGAGGCGATCTTGGAGTCGCTCAGCCGCTGATCCAGGATCTCGGCGGCCAGAGCGAACTTCGGCGCCAGGATCTGCTGGTGCCGCAGCATGTGCAACCGCACCCCGTCGGCGTCGCGGAAGAAGCGCAGGTGCCGCAGCTGGTTGACCTTGTCGGGTCCGATCGACTTCTTTCCCGCGTATTGCAGGTACCAGGCGATGTTGCCAAGCGATCCACCCAGGAAGCTCACGCCCGCGCCGGCGAAGGTGATCTTCGAGGTCGAGGCGAACACGTAGGGCCGGTGGGGGTTGCCGGCCGCCGCCGCCAGCCCGAGCACGTCGACCTGCCGGATGAAGTCGTGTGTCAGAGTGTGCACCGCGTATGCGTTGTCCCAGAACAGCCGGAAGTCGGGCGCCGCGGTCCGCATCTGGACGAGCCGCAGGACCGTGTCCCAGGAGTAGGTGACCCCGGTGGGATTGCCGAACACCGGCACCGTCCACATGCCCTTGATGGCCGGGTCGGCCGCGACCAGCTCTTCGATCAGGTCGACGTCCGGCCCGTCGGACAGCATCGGGACGGGAATCATCTCGATGCCCATCGTTTCGGTGATGGCGAAGTGCCGGTCGTAGCCGGGCGCCGGGCACAAGAACTTGATGCTTGCTTCGTCCTTCCAGGGCCGCTGCGAGTCCACGCCGCCGTACAGCATCGAGAAGGCGACGACGTCGTGCATCAGTTCCAGGCTGGAGTTGTTGCCGGCGATCAGGTTCTGCACCGGGATGCCGAGCAGTTCGCCGAAGATGGCCCGCAGCTCGGGCAGGCCGTGCAGGCCACCGTAGTTGCGGGTGTCGGTGCCCTCGCTGTCGCGGTAGTCGTCACCGGGCAGGCTGAGCAGGTCGTTGGACAGGTCCAGCTGAGCGGGAGCGGGTTTGCCGCGGGTCAGGTCCAAGGCGAGCTTCTTGACCTGCAGATCCGCGTAATCCCGCTGGTGACGGGCGTTGGCGGCCGCAAGCTCGGCCGGGGTGAGGGACTCCAGCGACACCATGAACCCTTTCGCCGTCGAAGGCTGGAAACCAGTGGTGATCGCGAGCGCCGTGGAGCCGGGCGAAGCGAATCGCCACTGAGGTGGATATAGGGGACCCCGCGCACCCGACAGAGCCCATTGACCCTTGCTGCCTTCCGGCCCTGGGGGAGTTCACAGGATAGACGCCGCGCGGGGTCCGGCGCCGAGTCTAATACCTGTCCCGGAGTCGACGACGAGCAACTGGCGGGGGCCGTCAGGCCCTCGGTTACCATGGCCACGGAGGATTCGCCTAGTGGCCTATGGCGCTCGCCTGGAACGCGGGTTGGGTTAACAGCCCTCGCGGGTTCAAATCCCGCATCCTCCGCCATTGGTCCGCCATGCGGACAAGTACGAATTGGTATTGATTCGGGTCGGCCGCCTTTAGGCTGGCGTGAACTCATCGGCACGAGGAGGGGCATGGGGCGCAAGGTCGCCATCCCGTGGCACGCGTTGTTTTCGATCGCTGCCGGTGTCCTCTACTTCTTCTTTGTGTTGCCCCGCTGGCCGGAGTTGATGGGCGAGACCGCGCACACGTTGGGGACGGCGCTGCGCATCGTGACGGGCGCGCTCATCGCGCTCGCGGCGCTGCCCGTGGTGTTCACCCTGCTGCGCACCCGCAAGCCCGAGTTGGGGACGCCGCAGCTGGCCCTGTCCCTGAGGATCTGGTCGATCGTGGCGCACGTGCTGGCCGGGGTACTGATCATCGGGACGGCGATCAGCGAGATCTGGCTGAGCCTGGACGCGGCCGGGCGGTGGTTGTTCGCGATCTACGGGGCGGCCGCCGCGCTCGCGCTGCTCGGCATTTTCGCCTTCTACCTTTCCTTCGTCGCCGAGCTGCCCCCGCCGCCGCCCAAACCGATCAAGGCGAAACAGCCGAAGAAGCGTCGTGGGCGCAAGAAAGGCCCCGAGACCGAAGCCGACGAGGTCGAGGAGGCCGAAGAAGCCGACGAGGCTGACGAGGCCACGACGGACCGGGCAGAGGCCGAAGACGCCGGGGAGACCGAGGAAGCCGAGGCTGAGCCCGCGGCGGCCCCGAGCGAAGCCACCGCGGAAACGGTCGAGTCCAAGACCGCGCCGGAGCCGACGACCGAGGCGGCACCCGTCGAGGACACCGAGGTCACCGGCGACACCGACGGCGCGGGCGACGCGTCGAAGGCCAAGTTGCGCAACCGCCGTCCGACCGGCAAGGGATCGCACCGGATGCGGCGCAGGCATTCTCCGGCCGGCGTGGCCTTGGACGAAAACGTCGACGAGGACTAGAGCGCCCACTCAGCGGCGGGCCACCGCGATTACCACCGGGATGGGTGTGTTCTCGTCGGTGTGATAGCTCGCGCAGACGCGGTGGTAGCCGTCGGCGATCTGCAGCGCCACCCCGGTCATGAAGTCGCCGCGCACCAGCAGGATCGGGGACAGCGGCAGACCCTTTTCGATCTTGGTCAGGTCCGCGGCGACGTGGGGATTGTCCACCGGCAACAGGCCCAGCTGCGCCGCCCGCAGGATGTCTTTGGCCTTCCGGTGCGTCACTGTGCCGGATTTCAGCTTCTTGATCACCTTCTTCACGGTCTGCGCGCCCGCAAGCATGGAGAGGTAGTCGGCGGCCGCCGGAAAGTCATGGGCCTCAGGCTTTTCCAGCCATTTCACGCTGAGCATCGCGTTACTCCCTTCGCCGGCTCCGACATCGACGCAGCCTACCGGCTCGACCCGCGAGGATCCCGGGAGCGGGATGCCGCCGAACTGCCGGCGGAAGAATCTGCCTATTAGGCCTACTAAGAACCCCGGCCATTGCCTATGCTGAGCGAGTGCCCAACACCTATCGCGTCGTGCAGTGGACCACCGGAAACGTCGGCAAGAGCTCGCTGAAATCGATCGTCACCAACCCCACCCTGGAATTGGTCGGCTGTTACGCCTGGTCGCCCGAGAAGGCCGGGCGCGACGCCGGCGAACTCGTCGGGCTCCCCCCGCTCGGCGTCGCGGCCACCAACGACATCGACGAGCTGCTTGCT
This sequence comes from Mycobacterium sp. 94-17, assembly GCF_035617725.1. Classification (NCBI taxonomy): domain Bacteria; kingdom Bacillati; phylum Actinomycetota; class Actinomycetes; order Mycobacteriales; family Mycobacteriaceae; genus Mycobacterium; species Mycobacterium sp. 94-17. The sequence continues at coordinate 183,540 of NZ_JAPIYN010000008.1, read as the reverse complement.
CTGAAGCCCGACTGCGTGGTCTACAACCCGATGTGGATCAACGTCGACGAACTGGTCCGCATCCTGTCCGCGGGTGTCAACGTGGTGACCACGGCTTCGTTCATCACCGGACACAACCTCGGCGCCGGCCGCGACCGCATCCTGGAGGCCTGCGAGAAGGGGGGCTCGACGATCTTCGGGTCAGGCGTCAGCCCGGGGTTCGCCGAGCTGCTGGCCATCGTATCGGCCATGGTGTGCAACCGGATCGACAAGATCACCGTCAACGAGGCCGCCGACACCACCTTCTATGACTCACCCGAGACCGAGAAGCCCGTCGGCTTCGGCCAGCCCATCGATCACCCCGACCTGCCGGCCATGGCCGCGAAGGGCACCGCCATCTTCGGCGAGGCCGTCCGGCTGGTCGGCGACGCGCTCGGCGTCGAACTCGACGAGGTGAAATGCGTCGCCGAATTCGCCCAGACCACAGAGGATCTCGTCATGGCATCCTGGACCATTCCGGCCGGACACGTCGCGGGCACCTACATCAGCTGGCAGGGCATCGTCAACGGCAAGACGCTGATCGACCTCAACGTCCGGTGGCGGAAGGGACCGACGCTGGAACCCGATTGGAAGATCGAGCAGGACGGCTGGGTCATCCAGGTCGACGGGCAGCCGACGGTCACCACCAAGGTCGGCTTCCTGCCGCCGCCGTACTTCGAGGCGACGACGCTCGAGGAATTCATGGACCTCGGCCACATCATGACGGCCGTGCCCGCCATCAACGGGATCGCCGCGGTCGTCGCCGCGGCGCCGGGAATCGCCACCTACGCCGATCTTCCGCTCACGCTGCCGCGGGGAAACGCGTAGGTCAACTAGCCCTCGCCGGACGCCGCGGTGTCGGGGACATTGGCACGTCGCCGCGTCGTTTTCGTGTAGCGGGCGCCAAGCGGCGGCACCGCGAGCGGTCCCTGGTCACGGGCCGCCTCGATGGCGGTGCGCAGCGGACGGGCAAGGCCCGCAAAGGATCCCATGTCGAAGAGCAGCGGTGTCAGCAGCCGATTGTGGATGAACCCGAAGGAGCTGCCGGTCTCGGGATCGGCCCAGCCGAGCGTTCCGCCAAGACCGACGTGACCGAAACCGCGCAGCAGGCCGGGAACCGGCGACTCGTGGTAGCCCAGGTGAAATGGCATGGGCACCACCATGTTCGCGTCGGGCCACTTGCGCCCGGCCTGGCCGGCCAGTCCGTGCGCCAGGTCCTCGGACAGGAATTTCTTTCCGTCGATGCGGCCGTCGTTGGCCAGCGCGCCGAACATCTTGGCCAGCGCGCGGCCGGTGACCACGCCGTTGGCGGCGGGCACCTCGCCGTCCAGGAACGGGGTGTCGCCCTTGACCAGGGAGACGACGCCGGGGAAGTACATCGCGCCCAGCGCGCCGGAGAACGGCAGACCGGCCACCCGAGGTGCGAGGAAGTTGAACACCGGGGCGCGCAGCCGGCCCTGCGGTATCAGGATTTGGGCCGCCGTGGTCGGCGAGCCTTCCGGCGGGCGGCCCAAGTGCAACCCGTCGGTGTTGAGCGGACGGGCCACCTCCTGGCGGAACAGCTCGCGCATGCCCTTGCCGGTCACCGCCCGCGCCAGGCCGGACAGTAACCAACCGTAGGTGAGCGCGTGGTAGGCCTGCACACCGCGCAGGTGGTCGACGGGCGCCGCCGCCAGCCGCTCCTCCATGAGCAGGTGGTCCATCAGTTCGGTCTTGCCGACGCCGCGCAGGTGTGACAATCCGGAGCGGTGCCGCAGGACATCGCGAACGGTGATCTCGGCCTTACCGTTGGCGGCGAACTCGGGCCAGTATTCGGCGACGGGTGTGTCGTAGGACAGCAGGCCGCGATCGGCGAGCCGGTGGATCACCGTCGACGCGACGCCCTTTGTCGCCGAGAACACCATGGCGCCGGTGTCCGCCGTCCAGCGGTGGGTGCCGGCCCGGTCCGACCATCCGGTCCAGACGTCCACGACGGGTACCCCGTCGACGTAGACGCTCAGCGCTCCCCCGCCGAACCGGCGACCGGGAAACAGTTGGGAGAACACCTTGATGGCACCCGCGAAACGCGGGTCGGCAGCGCCGGACACACCGCGTGGCAGACCGGCGTCGGCAACCAGCAGAGTCGACGGTGTCACTGCGACGCGACGCCTCGAGCGTTCACGAAATTGAAGCTATCAGCCCGACTGCTCGGGTGGTTCGGGTTTGATGCGGCGAACCTCTTCGGCGGGTGAATCGTTCAAATAGCGCCGCAGCCGCAGCAGCTGATTGACCACCATGCCGATGCCGAGCAGCATCAACCCCGCCACCACTGCCACCACGATTGCGGCGCTCACGTGTCCATGATGACAGGGCGGGGTTTCGCCGACTCCCGTTGCGGGGTAGTCAGCACGCCATGAGTGCTGAAGACAAGATCAAGAACAAGATCGAGGACCTCGGGGGCCGGGCCAAGGAAGCCGTCGGCAACGCCACCGGGGACGACGACACCAAGAACGAGGGCCGCGTCGATCAGGCGAAGTCGTCCTTGAAAGACGCCGGCGAGAAGGTCAAGGACGCTTTCAAAAAGTAATGGGTGTTCGCGAGGTTTTGGCCGCCGCGCCGGCGCGCCGATTGTCAATAGGCGCGCTGTCGGCGGCGGCGGCGTTCGGTTCGTTCGTGCCGAGCGCGGCGGTCCCGTCCGCCGCGGCGGAGCCATGTCCGGACGTCGAAGTCGTTTTCGCGCGGGGATCCGGTGAAGCTCCTGGCGTCGGCGGGATCGGTCAGCCGTTCATCGATGCGCTGCATGCCCAGGTCGGCGGCAAGTCGTTGACCGTGTACCCAGTGAATTACCCTGCCAGCACTGACTTTTCGAGCCCCGACTTCCCGTTGACCGTCATCGACGGCATTCGGGACGCCAGCTCTCACATCGAGTCGATGGCGGTGAATTGTCCCAACACCCGCGAGATTCTCGGCGGCTACTCGCAGGGCGCGGCGGTGGCGGGCTACACCACGTCGGCCGCGGTGCCCCCGGGGGTGCCCGCGTCCGCGGTGCCGCCGCCGATGCCGCCGGACATCGCCCGGCATGTCGCGGCCGTGGCGTTGTTCGGAACGCCGTCGGGCGAGTTCCTGCAGAAGTACAACGCGCCGCCGCTGACCATCGGGCCGTTGTATCAGCCCAAGACGATCGAGTTGTGCGCACAGGGCGATCCGGTGTGCGGCAACGGCGGAGGCAACGACTTCGCCGCGCACACGTCGTATCCGATCAACGGCATGACGGGCCAGGCCGCCAGCTTCGCATCCAGCCACCTATAGATTTGAGCCCATGCGGGTTCTGATCACGGGCGGTACAGGTTTCGTCGGCGGCTGGACCGCCAAATCCATTTCCGATGCGGGCCACTCCGTGCGGTTTCTGGTCCGAACCCCCGCCAAGCTGCAGACCACCGTCGCCAAGCTGGGCGTGGACGTCTCGGACTTCGCCGTCGCCGACATCACCGACCGCGTCGCGGTGCGGGAGGCCTTGCGCGGCTGCGACGCCGTGGTGCACAGCGCCGCGTTGGTCGCCACCGACCCGCGCCAGACGCCCGCCATGCTCGCCACCAACATGCAGGGCGCCCAGAACGTGCTGGGTCAGTCCGTGGAGCTCGGCCTGGACCCGATCGTCCACGTGTCCAGCTTTACCGCCCTGTTCCATCCGGGCCTTGAGACGCTGACGGCGGACCTGCCGGTGGTGGGCGGGGCGGATGGATACGGAACGTCCAAGGCGCAGGTCGAGATCTACGCCCGGGGCCTGCAGGACGCGGGCGCACCGGTCAACGTCACCTATCCGGGCATGGTGCTGGGCCCGCCGGTCGGCGACCAGTTCGGGGAGGCCGGCGAGGGTGTGCGGGCGGCGGTGCAGATGCATGCGATTCCCGGGCGCAGCGCGGCGTGGCTGATAGTCGATGTCCGCGACCTGGCCGCGCTGCACGCGGCGCTGCTCGAGCCGGGGCGCGGGCCACGCCGCTATATGGCGGGCGGTCATCGGGTGCCCGCCGCCGACCTGGCGAATCTGCTCGGCGAGGTCGCCGGGACGCCGATGGTCGCCGTGCCGATTCCGGACACCGCGCTGCGCGTCGCCGGCGCGGTGCTGGACCGGGCGCACCGATTCCTGCCCTTCGACACGCCGTTCACCTCCGCGGGAATGCAGTACTACACGCAGATGCCGGCGTCCGACGATTCCCCGAGTGAACGGGAACTCGGCGTCACCTATCGAGATCCCCGGCAGACCGTCGCGGACACCTTCGAGGCGATTCGCGCGGAAAGCGGTTAGCGCGGCGTCGTCAGCCGGCGGGTTTGATCTCCAGGCCGACGTGCACCTTGTCGATGCCGCCGCGGACGATCGAGTGCAAGTAGAACCACGGCGCGTGGTACCAGTACCGCCTCAGGACGGCGTTGTACACCCGCCGCGTCTCGGACTTCGGCAGCACCCGGGCCACGGCTTCGACCTCTTCGCTCTTGGGTGTGCCCAGCGCCGCGCTCTTGGCGATCGTCACCCTCGGGGTGTTCTTGATTCGCTTGGTTTTCCACGACCCGTCGTCGGTGATCACCAGCAGCTTGTCACCGTCGGGCACGCCCCAGATCGGTGTCGGCTTCGGACGCCCATCCTTGGTGAACGTCGTCAACAGCAGGTACTTAGACTGGATGACGTCCTTGAAATCGGGTGCCATGAGGGTTTGCCTTCGCCTCGGGAACAGGACTGTCCATGCATTTCCCCGATCGTTAATAATATTAAACATAGACGTGGTGTACGTCAGGTCGCACGACCGCGGTGGAAATCGATTGGCACCGTGTAACTGTCGTCCACACCCCGTCGATGAAGAGCTGGTCCGCCGCCGGTGACGACCGCCGTCGTCACGCCAGCACAAGCCGGTTTTCCTGAGCCGCACAAATTTGCTTCACATACCCATCACCCGGTCTCGCCTGCGGTCAAGCGCGAGGTGCCCGTGTGGCCTTGATTCCGCTCAGGTGTGCATTCGCGCCGAGACACCCAGGGCGCCGACTATGTCACGGTGCAGCAGTCGCAGATCGAATCCTTCGCGCCCGTGGCAGCCCGCCTACAGGGGCGGTAAGCCTTGACCACCGCGACCGGGGTGCAAGCATGTCACTACCATGTTTGAGCGATCGCTCAAATCGGCGGCTGACCGTTTCTCGCGGAATGAGACGGCCAATGGCGAAAGCGAACCAGATACAGCGAACGCCGCGATTCGGTGATCCTGGTTTCCCACGCCGTCAACGTGTTCACGCAGAACCGCATCCCGGATTCCGGCGCAGCCTTCTTGGAGATGGTCGCCGAACCGGCCGTGTGATAGGACCACAGTGTGACGGCATCCGAACGACCCAGGGCGCGTGACTCGACGACGCGTGAGATGCTGGTGGCCGCGACGAGTCAGATCATGCTCGAAGAGGGCTACGCGGCCGCCACGTCGCGCCGGGTTGCCGCCAAGGCCGGTGTGAAATCGGCGCTGGTGCACTACTACTTCCCCACAATGGACGACCTGTATCTGGCCGTCTTCCGCCGCGGTGCGGCCGTGTACCTGGAGCGCCAGCAAAAGGCGCTGGCGTCGGACCGGCCCTTGCACGCCTTCTGGGATACCCTCATCGAGCCCAAGGACACCCGGCTGCTGCTGGAGTTCATGGGACTTGCCAACCACCGCAAGGAGATTCGCGCGGAGATCGCCGCGTGGTCGGACCGGTGGCGCGAGCAACAAATCACCGCGCTGAACTTCATCATCCGCGAACACGGCATCGACACCGCCGAGTTCCCGCCCGCGGCCATCGCGGTCGTCATCGCCTCCGTCGGCCGCACCTTGATCTTGGAAGGAGGGCTGGGATCCTCGGGGGGCCACGACGCCACCATCGCCTTGGCCAACCGGCTCCTGGACCGGTTTGAGATGCCCGAGCCGAAAGCGCGCCGGGAGCGCGGCGTGGAGTAGTTCGAATCTCACGCGCGCCGCATCGTTGCGGCTTTACGATGCGATCCTGCGCTCAGGGCTGCGGGCGCTCAAGGAGGCCCGTCATGGCACTGCCCGCTTTGGTTCTTGTTCACGGCGGCGGGCTCGCGGCCGATTCCTGGGAGCTCACCATCCATGAGATCCATCGGTTGGCACCGGACTTGACCGTGCTTGCCCTTGACATGCCCGGACGGCGGGGCAAACCGGGGAACTTGCGGACGATGTCGATCGCCGACTGCGTCGATTCACTCGTCGGCGACGTCGAAAGCGCAAGACTGACCGACATCATCATCGTTGGCCACTCGATCGGCGGCATGACGCTGCCAGGAATGGCGAGCAAGCTGGGAACGGCCAGGGTTCGCGAGCTGATCTTCGCCGCTTCATTCCTGCCGCCCGAAGGCGCGACGCTCGTGGACAGCTTGCCGTGGCTACTTACAAGAATCGCTCGACGCTTTGCCAAGAGAGGTGTGCCGCGTCAAACACCAAGCTCGTTAGCGGGATTCGCGTACCTGAACGGGGTTCCGTCCGGCCGACGCCACTTCATGCGCGCCAAGCTCTATCCAGAATCGCTCCGCATGCTCACCGAGAATGTGTCTTGGCGAGGAATGCCTGCTGACATTCCTCGCACTTGGATTCTGACGTTAAACGATCGTGCGATCGCGCCCCAACTCCAACGAAGGAACATCGAAGCCCTCGGCGGTGTACAGACACTCGTTGAAATCGACACTTGCCACATGGTGATGGTCAGCGAGCCGCTGCGGCTCGCGGATATCCTCGTCGGGCGCTGCCGTCTCTATGCATAGCCGTTCTCAGGGCAGCACGACCCGCAGCCGCTCCCAGCCGCGCACGGTCGACGTCGACGCCAATTGCGCTGTGTCGTAATCGATGTCCCATTCGGGCCACCGGTTGAGCATCTCGTCGAGCGCGACGCGGCCCTCGAGGCGGGCCAAGTTGGCGCCCAGGCAGTAGTGCACGCCTTTCCCGAACGTGATGTGCGAGATGTTGTCGCGACGGACGTTGTAGGTGTCCGGATCGGTATAGCGGCGGTGATCGCGATTGGCGGCGCCGAACAACAGCAGCATCGCGCTGCCGGCCGGGACCGTCGTGCCGTAGCACTCGAAATCCTGTGCCATCCAACGTGCGACGTGCGGGCCGGTGGGTTCGAATCGCAGCGTCTCGTCGACGGTACGGGTCAACAGTGACCGGTCCTCGTAGACCACGCGACGTTGGTCGGGGTGCTCGGCGAGCACCTTGGCCAGCCACCCGATCAGCCGACCGGTGGTTTCGTTGCCCGCACCGGCGACCACCTGCGTGTAGTGCAGCACCTCTTTGCGGGTCAGCGTGCGGTGCACCCCGTTCTCGTCGTCAAATTCGACGTTGAGCAGTTGAGTCATCAGGTCGTCCGACGGGTTTTTGGAGCGCCATTCGACATAGTCCGCGTAGATCCGGCCGTCGGCGATGGAGTCGGCGTCGGCGACCTTCAACGGCGTGCCCGGCTTGGTCCGCAGGCTGGCGTCATTGGCGTCGCGCACCGAAATCTGTTCGGATTCCGGTATTCCCAACAGCATTCCGATGACACGCATCGGCATCATCGAGGCGAGTTCGGCGATGATGTCAAAGCCGGAGGAGCCGACCAGCGGATCCAGGCAGCGCACGCAGTATTGGCGGATCTGGTCTTCGAGGGCGGCCATCCGGCGCGGGGTGAACACGCGCGACATCAGCCCGCGCAGCCTCGAGTGTTCCGGCGGGTCCTGAAACATCATCACGCCGCCGGGCATGTCGAATTTCGATTGGACCAGCTCGAGGATGTCGCTTCGCCGGTTGGAGAAGGTCTGCCAGTCGGACAGGCCGTGCTCGACGTCGGAATGCCTTGACAGCGACCAGAAGTCGTAGCGCTCGTTGTAGTAGAGCGGCGCCTCTTCGCGCAGCCGCGCGTAGGTCGGATAGGGGTTGGCGTTGATGTCGACGTCGTACGGGTCGTAGTAGACGTCGGTGTCGTTGGTGACGGTCATTGACATCCTCCACCGCTCGACTTTTGGGCGATCGCCCAAAAGCGTGGCGCAGGCCCTGTCTAGCAGCATCCCGACGACTCCGTCAAGACCGCATGGCGGTCTCGATCAGCGTCACGGCGGCGGCGCGGGCATGGACAGCGGGGGCGGTGTCGTTTAGCGACGTCGCCATCGCGGTGGCACCCTCGAACAGCACAGCCAGCTGCCGGCCGAGTAGCTGCGGGTCGGCAGCGCCGGCCTCGCGTGCGACGGCGATGAGACGGTCAGTGAACTCCCGCTTGTGGATCCGCACGATTTCGTCGGTCGTCGCCAACGAACCGGCCGACTCGACGGCTGCGTTGTGAAACGGGCAGCCGCGCACGACGTCCGATTCGTGCAGGTCGAAGATCGCCAGCAGGCGCTCGCGGGCGGGAAGTTCGACGTCGTCGAGGCGCTTTTCAGTGGGCGCCCCGTGGGGGCGGCCCCGAGGTGATGGTGTGGTCGGGGAATGGCAGAGCGGCGAACGGGCTTCGGGCTGATCGATCTCTGCATCGAGCCGCGATCATCCCTCTTTAAAAAGAAATCACGGTTCAGCCCGACTCTGTGAAGATTTGCGGCACGGGTGTGAAGGCCTCGTTAAGCACGAGGCACATCGGCCGCCGGACACTGCAGGGTGGACCTATGACCTCCGCCGCCATCCGCGACGGCGCCCTGCGCTGGACCCAGGCACCGCTGCGTGCGGTGCCCCGCGCGGCGTCGGTCCGGGTCACGGCCACCTACGCGGCCATCCTGCTGGTCATCTCTCTCGTCCTCGCAGCGCTCGGCCCCCATGCACACGAGGTCGCCGTCAGCCGGATGAGCACGAACGTCCACAACCTTGGGCGCGGGCAGCTGGGCACCCTGATCGGGAGCGCATTCGTCAACGAAGGGGGCGATCTGTTCTTCTGGCTGCCCGGGCTGGTCTGCCTGCTGGCCTTGGGCGAACTGATGTGGTGCGGCCGCGGGCTGCTCCTCACCTTCGCCGTGGGCCACATCGGCGCCACGGCGATCGTCGCCGTCGGTCTGGTCGCCACCATCGAAACGGGGATACTGCCGGTCTCGGTTGCCCGCGCCAGCGACGTGGGGATCAGTTACGGCGCGATGTGTGTGCTCGGCGCGTTCACGGCGTCGCTCCCGGCGCGCTGGCGCGGGGTCTGGGCGGGATGGTGGCTGGGGACCGCGGTGGTGGCGGCCGCAGGTGCGGACTTCACCGCCATCGGTCACGTGGTCGCGCTGCTGCTCGGCATCGGGTTGTCCTCCCGGTTGCGCTCGGCAGCGGTGTGGCCGCCCGTGCACCAGGCGTTGCTCCTGGGCGGTGTCACGTTCGGCTATCTCCTGCTCGCCGGGTCTTCGGTGCTGGCACCGGCCGGCGGGTTGGCCGGTGCGCTCATCGGACTCGTCGCCAATCGCTCCTCAGTCCGCGGGCCCGGTCAGTGCGTCGACGTGGTAGCGGCCGGCGGTCCAGGGCGGTGAGTCGGCGGTGGGCGTCAAGCTGATCGTCACCTGCGCCTTGCCCGCGGTGACCGACCGCGGCACCAGGTAGGTGTCGTCCAGCCACCGGTGCACGGTGTTGCTGCGCGGCTGCAGCCAGTTGCCCGCCGGTACGCCGTCGACCGCGACGTCGGCCGATTGGAAGCCGCCCGCTTGATCCGACGTGCGGCGCAGCAGAATTCCGCGGTTGTCCGGATCGATCTGGACGTGAAACGTGATCGCGCCCCGGGTGGTGCGGACGGAGCCGGCGACGGGCAGGGTGTCCCGGGTGCCCTCGTATTCACTGACCAGCAGCTGATCGGTGGCGTCGGAATCGTTGTAGCCGTGTAGAACTCGATCTACGGGATCAGTGGGGTTGACGTCGTCGGCGCCGCTGATGCCGGGGTCCGGCCGCGTGTAGAGGAATGCCGTCGAGCCGTAGTCGGGTTGGACCATGTTCCTCTTGCCGTGCTCGATCCCGAATCGCAGCGCGGAGTGATAGCCGATCGCGTCGGCCAGCATGATCCGGTAGACGGCGACGCAGTAGTCGGCACACCCGCCCGTGGCGGTGCGCTGATCGGGTTGGCCGTTGAGCGGGTCGCTGAAGTGGGTGCCGTTCTTGAAGTACCAGCCTCCCTCGTAGAGGTCCTCGGTGCCGGTCCCGTACCACTGCGGGGATGCGGCTCCGTCGGTGTAGACCCGCTCGGCGCCTTCCAGGAAGTACGGGGCCTCGTCGCTGAACGCCGTTCTAGTTCGATCACCGTGGATGGTCTGGCTGACGCCGACGAATTTGCCGCGTCCCTGTTCGTCGGCGAACACCCAGTCCTGGCCGGGTGTCGTCGGCCCGTCGTGCGAGCGCGCGGTGAAATAGCCGGCGCGGCCGCTGCTCAGCGCGGACGCCCACCCGGCGTCGGGTGTGGTGGCGACGTCGCTGTCTATCCCCGCCACCGGGCCGGCGCCGGTGTTGACGAGCGTGACCCTTGCCGACTGCACGAAAGGCATTGGCCACCAAGCATTTAACCCCACCGATCCGTCGGGTGCCGTGCTGGTCGCGAACATCAGCGATCGCACCGGGTTCGCGCCGAGCCCGGCGCCGAAGAATTCCCCGAGCGGGGAGTCGACCGTGGTTTTGCCGTCGAACTCGATCCGCAGCCGCAATCCGCCCAACTGTCGGGCCGCCGGCTCGGGCAGTTGCAGCCGCAGCGCCGAGATGGTCGCCGGGCCAGCCGATTCGGCAATGGTCTGCGCGGCGCCCGCGGGGACGTCGGTGACCCGATTGCTGTGCGCGGCACCGCCCGCCGCCGGTTTGGGGTCACCCGCACCGGCGGATGCGAGCATGTTCAGCACGTCGAGCGCGCGATCGGACGATGCGAACGTGGTTATCCGGTCGGCGTCGGGGAACTGGCGGTAATCGACGTGGTAGTACTCCAAATGGGATGTGACGCTGACCCGCATCGAGCGCCGGTAGGGCATCGGCACCTTGATGTAATCGCCTCCCGGCGATTGGACGGCGTTGGCCACCAGAGGCCACACGAACGGGGCGCCCAATTCGCCGTCGACCAACGACTGCACTCGAGTGTCGACGACGGCCTGCCCGTCCAGCTCGATGCGAATGTTGCCGAGTGCGCGAAGATTACCGCCATCGCGGGTCAGCCAGATCGAGTCGATCTCGCCGGCGCCGTGATCCTCCGCGATCACGCAGCCGGCACCTCCCGGCGCCAGGCACCCGCCACTGCCGTTGCGGTTGCCGGTGGAGATGTCGAAATCGCCGCCGCTGCGATCGAAGCTCGACACCTGCAGCGTCTGCGAACCCGGGTCCAGATAGGGCAATCGGTCCAACCGGCGGTAGGTGTCCCAGCCCACCAAGCGTCCGGACCTGTCGATATCCGGTGCGGCCGGCTCCGCACCCGCGGCCCCGCCACCGGCAATCACCAACAGCAGCAACGCAAACGCCGCGGAACACATCCGCGCCGCCACCGACATAGCAACCGGGCCCCCTATTTGAGATCTCGATCCCGGCTGGGCTGAACGCGTTTCGGCTCTCCCGGCATTTTCGGGTAATTCGGCGGGTACGGCATGTCACCGAGGCCGCGCTCTTCGTCGGCCTCGGCCATCTCCAGCAGGGCGGCGATCGATTGCCCCGCGTCATCCATTGCCGCCCAAGGTTCTTCGCGGTCCCGCACCAGATCGGGCACGGTGGCCATGGTGTAGTCGTCGGGCTCGGCGCCGGCCAGCTCTCGCCACGTCAATGGCATTGATACCGTCGCGATCGGGGTGCGTCGCACCGAATACGCCGACGCCATGGTGCGGTCGCGGGCGTTCTGGTTGAAGTCGATGAAGATGCGCTCGCCCCGTTCTTCCTTCCACCACGACGTGGTGACGGCGTCGGGCGCGCGGCGCTCGACTTCGCGGGCCAGGGCGATGCCGGCACGCCGCACCTCGACGAAATCCCAGTCGGTGGCGATCCGCAGAAAGATGTGGATCCCACGACCACCCGAGGTCTTCGGGTATCCCACCAGACCGAGCTCGTCGAGCAGCGGCCGCAGCACGTCGACCGCGACGGTGCGTGCCTGCTCGAAGGCGACGCCGGGCTGCGGGTCCAGATCGATGCGCAGTTCGTCGGGATGGTCGGCGTCCGGGCAACGCACCTGCCAGGGGTGCAGGGTGACCGTGCCCATCTGTGCGGCCCACACGATTGCCGCCGGGTGGGTCACCTTCAGGGCGTCGGCGGTCCGCCCCGACGGAAACGTCACCCGGCACGTGCGCAGGTAGTCGGGATGGTGCTGCGGGATCCGCTTCTGGTAGATCTCCTCGCCGTCGATGCCGTCCGGGAAGCGTTGCAGGTGGGTCGGCCGGTCGCGCAGCGCGTCGAGCATCGGACCGCCCGCGACGGCACGGTAGTAGTCCACCAGGTGCCGCTTGGTGCCCTTCGACCCCAGTTTGGGGAAATACACCTTGTCGGGATTGGTCAGGCGCACCGAAATGCCGTCGACATCGACCTCTTCTGCAGCCATACCGTCGATTCCAGCACAATCGGGCTATGGACCTCCCCGTCATGCCGCCGGTGTCGCCGATGCTGGCGAAGTCGGTTCGCTCGATTCCCCCCGACGCGTCTTACGAACCCAAGTGGGACGGCTTCAGGTCGATCTGTTTCCGCGACCACGACCAGGTCGAGCTGGGCAGCCGCAACGAACGGCCGATGACGCGCTATTTTCCCGAGCTGGTCGCCGCGGCCAGGGCCGAGCTGCCGCAACGCTGCGTGATCGACGGCGAGATCGTCATCGCCGCCGGCAAGGGTCTCGATTTCGAGGCGCTCCAACAACGCATCCACCCGGCCGACTCGCGGGTACGGATGCTCGCCGAGACCACGCCGGCGTCGTTCATCGGGTTCGACCTGCTCGCCCTCGGCGACGACGACTACACGCGACGCCCCTTCAGCGAACGGCGGGCCGCCCTGGTCGACGCATTGGCGGCGGCGGGGCCGTCGATCCATGTCACACCGGCGACCACCGACCTGGACACCGCGCGGCGCTGGTTCGACGAGTTCGAGGGCGCGGGCCTCGACGGCGTGATCGCCAAGGGGCTGGACATCACCTACCAACCGGACAAGCGGATCATGTTCAAGGTCAAGCACGAGCGGACCGCCGACTGCGTGGTCGCCGGCTACCGGGTGCACAAATCCGGTGCGGGCGCGATCGGTTCGTTGCTGCTGGGCCTGTATTCCGACGACGGCCGGCTCGCCTCGGTCGGTGTGATCGGCGCGTTCCCCATGACCGAGCGGCGGCGGCTGTTCAACGAACTGCAGCCGCTCGTCACCGATTTCGAGGATCACCCGTGGAATTGGGCCGCGCATAAGGCCGGCGACCGGACGCCTCGCAAGAACGAATTCTCGCGCTGGAACGCGGGCAAGGACTTGTCGTTCGTGCCGCTGCGGCCCGCGCGGGTGGTCGAGGTCCGCTACGACCATATGGAAGGCCGGCGGTTTCGTCACACCGCGCAGTTCAACCGGTGGCGTCCGGACCGCGAACCGCGCTCGTGCACCTATGAACAGCTCGAGCAGCCGGTGACTTTCAGCCTCGGCGACATCGTGCCGGGACTCGGTTCGGGCTAGGTCGGCGGCGCCGAGTTCAGCCGTCGATGTGCGTCGGCGGGTCGGCGAAGGCGACATCCGGTGAGCGTTGGTCGGGACCCATCTGATCGCAGTGATTCTCGGGCACCAGATAGGAACTGGCGCCGTTGAGAATCAGGCGGGTGACCGTCACGCAGCGTTGCCAGGTGCCGTCGGGCTGGACGGGACCGTCGCACTTGCTGAGGACGGGTCCTCCGTACTGGCAGCCGGCCCCGGCCGGCGGCGCCGCGGCAATGAGCTGTGCGGCCAACAGCAAGGCAGCGAATCCTGTGACGATGCACCGCTTCATGGTCATCTCCCGTCCCACCACCGCCGGCACGTTAGGAACGACGCTACCGCGTGCGCAACCGCGAACGCACTGTTTGCCCGCGTTTGATCGGGACTAGACCCTGACCATGAGTTGCGAGAGCCCGCGCAGCGTGACATTGGCCTTGTACTGCGGCTCGCCGTCCAACCGGGCGCTCGGAAAACGCGCCGTCACCGCCGACAGGGCCACACCGGCCTCCAGCCGGGCCAGCGGTGCACCCAGGCAGTAGTGCGCACCACGGCCGAACCCTAAGTGCCGCAACGCCCTCCGGTCCGGGTCGAAGACATCGGGCCGATCGTATTCGGCAGGATCGCGCTGGGCGGCGGCGGTCAACAACATCATGATGTCGCCCTGGGGCACGTCGACGTCCCCAATTGTCATGTCATCACCGGCAGTTCGGGCGATCATCTGCACCGGCGGGTCGTAGCGCAGCGTCTCCTCGATGACGGCGGAGGCACGATTGGGATCGGCGCCGAGGGCGGCCCACTGCGACGGCTGGCGCAGCATCGCCAGGACCGCGTTGCCGATCAGGTTCACCGTGGTCTCGTGCCCCGCGACCAGCAGCAGCACGCAGGTGGAGACGATCTCCTCCTGGGTCAGCTGGTCGCCCGACTCTTCCACAGCGATCAGCCCGGACATCAGATCATCGCCGGGCCGCGAGCGGCGCCGGTCGATCAGCCCGTGCAGGTAGGCGCGCAACCACATTCCCGCGTCCATCCGCTCCTTCAGGTTGTCCGACGGCGAGCCGGTGAAGGCGACGAACGGGTCCAGTGATTGCGCGAGCAGCGCGGACACCCGGCTGAACTGCGGCTCGTCCTCGAGGGGTACGCCGAGCAGTCGGCAGATGACCGCCACCGGCACCGGGTAGGCGAGGTCCTCGACGACTTCGAACCGCCCCTTTTCGGCGATACGGTCGAGCAACCCGTGTATCAGCGCGACGATGTCAGGCTGCAGCGCGTTGACCACCTTCGGCGCGAATGCCTTGCTGACCAGTTTGCGCAGCCGCGTGTGGTCGGGCGGGTCCAGAAACAAGAAGCCGGGCGGGGTCTGCGTGGGCACCTCGGCGCCGGCTTCGATGAGCTGCCGGGTCTGCGCCTCGACCTGTGCGCGCGCGGCCGTCGACTTGTTTCTGTCGTTGCTCGACGACGGATGGCGCAACGCGTCGTCGCAATCACGGTAGGTCGAGAACACCGCGAGGTTGCCCGCCGGTAAGGAGAATGAGCCCCGCTCGCGAAACTGCGCGAACAGCGGGTAGGGGTCGTTGCGAACCGACCGGTCCAACAGCCGCGCCAGCAATTCATCGGGTTTCGTGAACTCGGTGGGCGCGGTCGTCATCCTGACATTGTGCCTTTCCCCCGGCGCTGCCCTGCTCAATGGCCAGATAGCTCGGCCAACCCCGGATCCGCCAGCAAGCGATCGAGGAAACCGTGCTGGCCTTTCAGCAATTTGACCCGCGCGGTGGCCACCGTGAACCAGGCCACCCGATCGACTTCGGGGAACTCGCGCAGCGTGCCCGACCCTTTCGGCCACTCCAATTCGAAAGTGTTGCTGCGCGCGGCGGTGACGTCGAGGTCGCCGCGCACGGCGAAGGCGGTCACCACCTTGCCGCCGGATTGCTTCAGCCGGCCGAGGTCGATGCGCGGCCCCGACGGCACCGGCAGCCCGAGTTCCTCGGAGAACTCGCGCTGCGCGGCCGCCCAGGGATCCTCCCCGTCGGTGTACTCGCCTTTCGGAATCGACCATGCGCCGTCGTCCTTGCGAGCCCAGAACGGCCCGCCCGGATGCGCGACCAAGACCTCGACGACGCTGCCGCGGATCCGGTACAGCAGCACACCCGCGCTCAGTTTTGGCATTGAACCTTATTCGCCCACAGCGCGTTCCAGATCCTTCAGTGAGGACTCCAGGTGCGCGAGCAGGCGTTGCAGGTGCGGCACGCTGCGCCGGCAGCCCACCAGACCGAAGTCCAGATTGCCGGCGTTGGTGGCCAGGGTGATGTTCAGCGCCTGACCGTCCAGCGCGATAGACAGCGGGTAGTTGCCGTCGAGCCGGGCGCCCCCGTAGTAGATCGGCTGCGTCGGTCCCGGCACGTTCGAAATGATGATGTTGAACGGCGGTGACGTCGATGCCACCCAGCCCGGGACCGCCGCCAGAGCCACCGCCGAGGTGTTGATGGCCGACAGCGCCAGTGCCTGGATCCGCGGCAGCTGCGAGAACACCGTCTTGTTGCTGCGCATCGATTCGCTGATGGTCTGCAGACGCTTCGCCGGGTCGTCGGTATCGGTCGCGAGGTTGCAGAGAATGGCGCCGACCAGATTGCCGCCGGCGTCGGCTTCTTCCTCGGTGCGCAAGCTCACCGGCACCATGGCGATCAGCGGTGTGTCCGGCAGCGCGTCGTGCTCGAGCAGGTAATAGCGCAGGGCGCCCGAGCACATCGCCAGGACGACGTCGTTCACGGTGACTCCCGCCGCCTTCTTCACGTTCTTGATGCGGTCCAACGACCAGGACTGCGCGGCGCACCGGCGGGCGCCGCCGATCTTGACGTTCAACATCGTCTTCGGCGCCCCGAACGGCAGAGTCAATTGCTGCTCGAACAGCGCCGCACGCGCCAGCCCTATCGTCGAGGGTGCAAGCGCCGCAAGGGATCCCGCCGTGCGCGCCAATGCGCCCAATCGAGACGACGGGCTGGATCTGCGCTTGGGCTTACCCAGGGTCCAGGGCGCGCGAATCTCCGTCTCCCCGGGATCGGTCGACATCGAACGCTGCATCAGCTTCTGCGCGGACACACCGTCGATCAGCGCGTGGTGGATTTTGGTGTAGACGGCGAACCGGCCGTCTTTGAGCCCCTCGATGATGTGCGTCTCCCACAGCGGGCGGTGACGGTCCAGCAGGCTGCTGTGCCAGCGCGAGGTGAGCTCGAGCAATTCGCGAACCCGCCTCGGCGACGGCAGCGCGGAGCGCCGGACGTGGTAGTTGACGTCGATGTCGTCGTCATAGGACCAGCCCAGGTTCGCGATTCCGCCGACCAAGCTGGCGGGATGCTTGCGGAACGTGGGCTGGAAATCTTGCTGGGCGGCCAGGCTCTTGTAGAGCTCGCCAACGAATCCGCGCCCGGCGCCCGGCGGGGGCTCGAACAACTGGAGGCCGCCGACATGCATGGGATGTTCGCGGGATTCTCCCAGGAGAAAGATCGCGTCGGTGGGCTTTATCAGTTCCATCCACTAATTAGACGCTATGCGGGCGGTCGAAGTAGTCAGAGCCGAATTACGAGGTTGGGCTCGAAGCCGAACCACCGCTCACGAAGCTTGGCGAGAAGCGCTTCCAGCGGTTGTCGGGCGGGTTGTGCGCTACAACAGATCGGTAATGGTCTTCAGGCCCGCGTCATAGAGCACGCCGGGCAGCATGCCGCCGTCGCATTCGATGGTGGTGCCGTTGACGAAGTCGGCCTGCCCGCCGGCGAGGAAAACACAGACCCGGCCCACCTCGGCGGGCTCACCGGCGCGGTGCAACGGGACGGCGGCGAAGTACTTCTCGCCGGTCGGATCGTCCTTGGGCAGCACGAACGAGCGGAAGTTCGCGGTCATCGTCGGCCCGAGCGCGATGCAGTTGACTCGCGCCTTGGGCCCCCACTCCTCGGCCAGCGACCGGGTGAGGTGGTTGAGGCCGCTCTTGGCCGCCCCGTAGGACACCAGGGTGGGCGATCCCGCCGGATGTCCTGCGCCGCTGGAGATGTTGATGATGCAGCCGACCCCGTCCTGGGCCTGCATCTGCCGATAGGCGCGGATCGCGAACCACAGCGGGCTGATGAGATTCATCTGCACGGCGAACGCGTGGAACAGCGCGGTGCGCGCGTAGTCGTCATCATCGGCGGGTGCGCCCTGAATGCGTTGCACCAGTTGGGGAATGCTCTCGGCGTGCGGCGCCGGAACGGTGCCGCCGGCATTGTTCACCAGGATGTCTAGCCGGCCGTGGGCGGCCACGACGTCGGCGACGAAGGCGTCGATCGAGCGATGGTCACCCTGGTCGCACACCCGGTGGGAAGCGCGATCCGCCCACTCCGGTTCGATGCCGGGGATGGCGTCGAGCCGTGACCGCGAGCAGCCGACCACGGTCGCACCGGCGCGCAGCAGTTCGTGCGCGATGCCCACGCCCACACCGCGGCTGGTGCCGGTGACGATCGCGATCTTGCCGTCGAGGACGCCCATCGATCGATCCTCTCCCCACAACGTTTGTTGACAGTCACTGTCAGTAAGTCATAGCCTGCCATCTTGTTCGCCGATGTGTAAAGGCCGCGCAGCGTCCCCTCCGGGAGGTCAATGATGAGTAGCCCGTCCAAGCTTCGTGTCATCCAGTGGGCCACCGGGGGCGTGGGCAAAGCGGCGATCGAGTGCGTCATCAATCACCCTCAGCTGGAGCTGGTGGGGTGTTGGGTGCACAGCGCGGCCAAGGATGGCGTCGACGTCGGCCGGATCATCGGGACACACGAGCTCGGCGTCACCGCAACCAGCAGCGTCGACGAGATACTGGCGCTGGACGCCGACTGCGTGGTGTACAGCCCGCTGATACCCAGCGACGACGAGGTGATCGCGCTGCTGCGGTCCGGCAAGAACGTGGTCACACCCGTGGGATGGGTCTACCCCGATCCGAGCAACAAGCGCCACCGGGCCGTCGCCGATGCCGCGACGGAAAGCGGTGTGACGCTGCATGGTTCGGGCATCCATCCCGGCGGCATCACGGAGCGGTTCCCGCTCATGGTGTCCTCGCTGTCGTCGGCCATCACGCATGTGCGCGCCGAGGAGTTCTCCGACATCCGCACCTACAACGCACCGGACGTGGTGCGTCACATCATGGGATTCGGCGGGACCCCCGAGGAAGCCACCCAGGGGCCGATGGCCGGCCTGCTCGAGGCGGGCTTCAAGCAGTCGGTGCGAATGATCGCCGAGCACATGGGATTTCGTATCGATCCCGACATCAGGACCATCCAGGACGTCGCGGTGGCGACCGCCGACATCGACTACGAGCCCTTCCCGATCACCGTCGGTGCCGTGGCCGCACGCCGGTTCCGCTGGCAGGCGACGGTCGACGGCGAGCCGGTCATCACCGCGGCCGTCAACTGGCTGATGGGCGAGGAGAATCTGGACCCGGCCTGGAATTTCGGCGAGCAGGGGGAACGCTTCGAGGTGGAGATCACCGGCGACCCCGACGTGAGCCTGACCTTCAAAGGGCTGCAACCGGATACGATCGCCGAAGGCCTGGTGAGGAATCCGGGCATCGTGGTCACCGCCAACCACTGTGTCAACGCCATTCCCGACGTCTGCGCCGCCGAGCCGGGCATCAAGACCTACCTCGACTTGCCGTTATTCGCCGGGCGTCCGGCTCCTGGCCTCGCCGCGCGCAGGCCATGACGCGCCAGATGAGCTATTGGCATCCCGATTCGATGCGCGGGCACGTCGCGATCGTCACGGGCGCCGCCCAAGGCGTCGGTAGGGGCGTCGCCGCGGCGCTGCTCGAACGCGGTGCGGAGGTGCTGCTGGTCGACATCCAGGACGAGAAGCTGAACGCGGCCACCACCGAGCTGAACGAACTCGGCCGGGCCGAGATGCTGGTCGCCGACCTGCGCGACCCGGACAGCGCGCAGCGGATCGCGTCCGCGGCCGTCGACGCCTTCGGCACGGTCCATGGCCTGGTCAACAACGCCATTGCCACCAACGAGCCCAAGTCGTTCGTCGACATCACCACCGAAGACCTGGCCCTCGGCCACGAGGTGGGCCCCCGCGCGACGTTCCTGCTGATGCAGGCCGTACACCCAGTGATGGTCGAGGCCGGGGGCGGGTCGATCGTCAACCTCGGTTCGGGGACCGGCACCGGCGGCGAACCCAAGTGGGGCGGCTATGCCGCCGCCAAGGAAGGCATCCGCGGGCTGTCGAAGGTGGCCGCGCTGGAATGGGGGCGCGACAACATCCGCGTCAACGTCATCTGCCCGTTCGCCGAATCGGACGGCGTCAAGTTCTGGAAGTCGTTCGCGCCCAAGGAATATGAGAAGGCACTTGGTCGGGTTCCGATGAAGCGGATCGGAGACGTGCGCACCGACGTGGGCGCGCTGGTGTCGTTCTTACTCGGCAGCGACGCCACCTTCATCACCGGACAGACCATTCACGTCGACGGCGGGATCGGCTGCTTCCGATGACCCGTCCGGCCAGGCCGGCATCGCTGCGCGACCGGCAGCGCGACCAGATCCGCGCCGATATCCGGCGTGCGGCGTTCCGCCTGTTCGTCGAGCACGGATACGACGCGGTGACCACCGAGGAAATCGCCACGGCCGCAGGTGTTTCGCCACGCACGTTCTTTCGGCACGTGCCGGCGAAGGAAGAGCTTCTCCTCGCACCCGTGCGCTACGGTGGCGCCGCGATCGTCAATCTGCTCGAAGGCCGGCCCGCCGGGGAGTCACCCGACACCGCGCTGATAAACGCCATCATCACGCGGACCCGGTCATTCGAGCAGGCCGACACGGAGGAATGGCGCGAAGCCCTGCTGGTGGTTCCCGGCCTGCTGGACAAGGTCACGGTGCACCGGCCGGCCGATAAGGAGCGGGCGACCAAGCTGATCGCGGAACGGATGGGGGTCGACCCGGGGGCCGACAGCCGTCCCGGCCTGCTGGTCCACCTCGCGTTCGCCGCAGCGGATTTCGCGTTCCAGCAATGGGTGCGACAGTCCGGGAACCCGTTGCCGTTGGACCGATACGTCACCGAGGCGCTTGATGCGATCAAGAGTCCCCACTGGAAACGGTCGCGGACCTCATGACGCCCGCCCGTCCAGCCAGGCCACGACGGATTCCACCGTGTCGGAATAGAAGGCGCCCAGCATTTCGCGCGTGACGTACCCGAGGTGGGGAGACAGCGTGACGTTCGGAAGTCCGCGCAGCCGATGGTCTTTCGGCAGTGGCTCGATGTCGAAAACGTCCAGCCCGGCTCCGGCGATGCGCCCGGCTGTCAGCGCGGCCACCAGGGCCGCCTCGTCGACGATCGGGCCCCGCGAGGTGTTGATCAAGTAGGCGTGCGGCTTCATCAGTGCCAGCTCGGCTTCGCCGACCAGCCCATGGGTGCGCTCCGACAGCACCAGATGAATGGAGACCACGTCCGACGAGGCAAACAGCGTGGCCTTATCGACCCGGCGTGCGCCCGCGCTCGCGGCGGCCTCCTCGGTCAGATTCTGGCTCCACGCAATGACATCCATGCCGAACGCGGTGGCGTATCCCGCCATGCGTCTGCCGATCCTGCCCAGGCCGAGAACTCCGAGTGTCTTGCCGGACAGCGTCGTCCCCACGCTGGTCTGCCAACCGCCGTCACGCATGATGGCGTGCTCGTGGGCGAGATGGCGCACCGTCGCGATCATCAGCCCCCAGGCGAATTCCGGTGTGGCATCGCGAAGTGACCGAAATCGGGGATGGGCGAAATCCGAATGGGCGACCACGATCCCGTGCTCACCGGCGGCGGCCAGGTCCAGGTTCGGCAGGCTCCGCCCGACGATGGTGATCAGCTTCAGGTTCGGCAGCCGCTCGAGCAGCGTGCGCGGAAACGCCATCCGCTCGCGCAGGGTGCAGAGCACATCGAAGGGCCTCAGCACGTCGACAGCCTCGTCCTCGGAAAGGTGCCGGTCGAAAACGGTTAGCTCGGCCCGCTTTTGCACCGGCGACCAGTCGGCGACCTGCAGCGCGACGCCGGCGTAGTCGTCGAGAATCGCTACCTTCGGCATGCCGTCTCCCCACTCCAGTGCATGACTCACTCGACCATTGCGTCGCGGGCGTCGTCAAGACCGCGACGGCGCTCAGGTCGTGATCGCTGGCGGGTAAGGCAGATCGGTACTGCTGTGCGGGTCGACAAAAACCGGGTGACCAAGGTACGGAAACGCGCGTTGCGGGCAAGCGGGTCGGTCGCAGATCTTGCAGCCGGCGCCGATCGGCACGATGGGCTCGGCGTCGGCCAGATCGATGCCGACGGAGTAGATCAGTTTCTCGGCGTGGGCGACGTCGCATCCCAGTCCGATGGCGAAGCTCTTGTCCGGGCCGAGGTAACGGCTCGGCTCCGTGGTGGTGGTCCTGGCGATCCAGAAGTAGGTGCGTCCGTCGGGCATCTGCGCAACCTGCGTCAAGAACTGGTCGGGCCGCGAAAACGCGTGGTGCACAACCCACAACGGGCAGTTCCCCCCGACGCGCGAGAAGTGAAATGCCGTGGCGGACTGGCGTTTCGAGATGTTCCCCGCGCTGTCAGTGCGGACGAAGATGAAGGGGACGCCTCGGGCATTAGGGCGCTGCAGGGTGGACAACCGGTGACAGATGGTTTCGAACCCCACCTCGAATCGCCTTGCCAGCTGGTCGATGTCGTAACGGACTCTCTCGGCGGCTTCGAGGAACCTCAGGTAGGGCAACAGCAGGGCGCCGGCGAAATAGTTGGCCAGGCCGATGCGGGCGACGCCGCGCGCGTCGTCGCTGAGCTGATCGTCGCCGGCGATGATTCCGGTGATCAGCCGGCTCTGGGTCAGCAGGGCGATCTGGGTGGCGAGTTGAAACGCACGCTGGCCGGGGTGCAGCCACCGGGCCAGGTACAGGGTTTTCGATTCGGGCGCAAACAGGCGCTTGGAATTGGGACCTAACGTTTGGCCGTCGTCGATCACCACTGTGACGCTGAGTTTGTCGGCGAGCAACTCCGCGAGCTGACCGTCGAGACCGCCGATGCGCAGGTTGTTCCCGTTGAACAGATCCTCGGCCGCGGCGTCCAACTCACCGATGTAGTTCTTGCGGTCATAGAAGAAGTCACGGACCTCTTCGAACGGCATGGGCTGCTGGGACATCCCCGACGTATCGAGATTGGCGCGGCTGTGCAGCGCCTCGAGGTCGGCGGTCGTGTCGTGCACCCGCCGATGCAGGTTGACCAGCGTCTGACCCACCGCCGGCATCCGGGCGACCAGCTCCTCGACTTGGGCCGCCGTGGCAGACGTGTCGGCCAAAACCTCCCGCAGATCCGAAATCAAGCGGGCGTCGGATTCGGGCGCGAAGTAGTGCGTCGGCAAGTCGAAGCGCTCGGTCAAGGTGAGCAACACCGGAACCGTGATCGGACGCTGATCATTCTCGAGCTGGTTGACGTAACTGGTGGACAGCCCCAGGACGCGCGCCAGCGCCACCTGGGTCAGCCCCTGCTCCTCACGCAACCGCCGCAGCCGTGCGCCGGCGAACGTCTTCGCCACCCGTCACACGGTACTCCGACCCTTTTCGCAAGATTCGCAAAATCTTGCGGATCAGGACACAAAATTACGCTTTTACAGGGGATTTACCCCTCTTCCGGGTATGCGTACTGTGTGGCATATGCGCATACATAACGTCCGTCCCCGGCGCAGCGCCGAGGACTTTCCCCGTGCCGAGCACCTGGCGTGGAAGATCGCCGAGGTCGCGGCCGACCCCGTCGCCGTGCCCGCAGAGACCGAGGCGATGGTGATCAACCGGATCATCGACAACGCCTCGGTCTCGGCCGCCTCGTTGATTCGCCGCCCGGTCACCGCTGCTCGAGCGCAGGCGCTCGCGCACCCGAATTCGTTCAAGGGCGCGAAGGTCTTCGGCGTCGGCGGCGACTACTCGCCGGAATGGGCGGCCTGGGCCAATGGTGTCGCGGTGCGCGAATTGGACTACCACGACACGTTTCTGGCCGCCGAATACTCCCATCCGGGCGACAACATCCCCCCTCTGGTCGCCGTGGCCCAGCACCTCGGGATCAGCGGGGCCGACCTGATCCGCGGCATCACGACCGGTTACGAAATCCAGGTCGACCTGGTCAAGGGAATCTGCTTGCACGAGCACAAGATCGACCACGTCGCGCACCTCGGCCCCTCGGTGGCTGCCGGCCTGGGCACCATGTTGCGGCTGGACAAGGAGACGATTTACCAGGCCATCGGCCAGGCGCTGCACCTGACGACGTCCACCCGGCAATCGCGCAAGGGCCTGATCTCCAGTTGGAAGGCGTACGCCCCCGCGTGGGCCGGCAAGGTCGCCATCGAAGCCGTCGACCGCGCCATGCGCGGCGAGGGTGCCCCCGCTCCCATCTGGGAGGGCGAGGACGGGGTGATCGCGTGGCTGCTGTCGGGTCCCGAGCACACCTATCAGGTGCCGCTGCCCGAACCGGGGGAACCGAAGCGGGCGATCCTCGACACCTACACCAAGGAGCACTCCGCCGAATACCAGAGCCAGGCCCTGATCGACCTGGCCCGCCGGATGCGCGAACAGATCGGCGACCTGAGTCAGATCGCGACGATCGTGCTGCACACCAGCCATCACACCCATTACGTGATCGGTACCGGAGCGGGCGATCCGCAGAAGATGGACCCGGACGCCTCCCGCGAGACGCTGGACCACTCGGTGATGTATATCTTCGCGGTCGCGCTGCAGGACGGCACCTGGCATCACGAGCGGTCCTACGCGCCGCAGCGGGCGCACCGCCCCGACACGATCGAGCTCTGGCACAAGATCTCCACGCGCGAAGATCCCGAATGGACCCGCCGCTACCACTCCTTGGATCCCGCGGAGAAGGCGTTCGGCGCGCGCGCGGAGGTCACGCTCAAAAACGGTGAAGTCATCGTCGACGAGATCGCCGTCGCCGATGCACACCCCTTGGGCGCCAGGCCCTTTGAGCGCAAACAGTACGTCGGTAAGTTCACCGAGCTGGCCGAGGGCGTCATCACCGAGACCGAACAGCATCGGTTCCTGGCTGCGGTCGAAGCCCTTCCGGACCTGCAGGCGGGCGCCCTGGGCGCACTCAATGTCACGGCTGCAGCGCCGGTGCTCGAGACGGCGCCGACGATTCCGCCGGGGATCTTCTGATGAGCGGCCTGATCGGGGGCGTCGTTCCCGCGGCGCAGAAGCGGGCGGGCTTCCGCGGTTCGTTGGAAAGCGGTCGGCTGCAACGGTTTCCGGGCGCCTTTTCGCCGCTGGTGGCCAAGCTGGTCGCCGAGCTCGGATTCGACGGGGTGTACGTGTCGGGGGCGGTGCTGTCGGCCGACCTCGGCCTGCCCGACATCGGCCTGACGACCCTCACCGAAGTCAGCGGGCGAGGCGCCCAGATCGCGAGTGTGACCGACCTGCCCACCCTGATCGACGCCGACACCGGCTTCGGTGAACCGATGAGCGCCGCCCGCACGGTGACCGTCTTGGAGGACGCCGGTCTGGCCGGCTGCCACCTGGAGGACCAGGAGAACCCCAAGCGCTGCGGGCACCTCGACGGGAAGGCCGTGGTACCCGCGAGCGAGATGGTCAAACGCCTGCGGGCAGCCGTATCCGCCCGCCGGGACCCGAACTTCATCATCTGCGCCCGCACCGACGCCGCGGGCATCGAGGGGATCCCCGCGGCGATCGATCGGGCCAAGGCCTACGCCGATGCGGGTGCCGATCTGATCTTCACCGAAGCCCTGCACACCCCAGCCGATTTCGAGCGGTTCCGAGCCGCGGTGGATACGCCGTTGCTGGCCAACATGACCGAGTTCGGCAAGTCGGAGCTGTTGAGCGCCCGGCAGCTGTCGGATATCGGCTACAACGTGGTGATCTACCCGGTCACCACGCTGCGGCTGGCCATGCACGCCGTCGAGCTCGGCCTGCGTGAAATCGCCGACACCGGAACGCAATCCGGCCTTGTGGAGCGGATGCAGCACCGCAGCCGGCTCTACGAGCTGCTCCGTTATTCCGACTACAACCAATTTGACACCGACATCTACAATTTCGCACTCGAAGGAGTAACGCCATGAGCAGCAACATCGACGAAAAGCGGGCATCTGCTCCCAAAATTTTTAAGGGGCTGGCCGGCGTCGTCGTCGACACCACCGCCATCTCCAAGGTCGTCCCGGAGACCAACTCCCTGACCTACCGCGGTTACGCAGTTCAGGACCTCGCCACCCAGCGCAGCTTTGAAGAGGTTGCCTACCTGCTGTGGCACGGAGAGCTGCCCAACGACCAACAGTTGGCGATGTTCACGCAGCGGGAGCGCGCCGCGCGCCGGCTGAACCGGTCCACGCTTGATCTACTGCACAAGCTGCCGACCAGCTGCCACCCGATGGACGTGGTGCGCACCCTGATCAGCTCCATGGGCGCCGAAGACCCCGACGAGGACGACCACGGCGAGGCGGCCAACTACGCGAAGGCCCTGCGCATGTATGCGGTGCTGCCCACGATCGTCGCCGCCGACATGCGCCGGCGTCGCGGCCTGGCGCCCATCGCCCCGCACAGCCACATGAACTACGCGCAGAACTTCCTGCACATGTGCTTCGGAGATGTTCCCGAGCAGGTGGTCGTGGACGCCTTCGATCAGTCCATGGTCTTGTACGCCGAGCACAGCTTCAACGCCTCGACGTTCGCCGCGAGGGTGGTCACCTCCACCCAGTCGGACATCTACAGCGCGGTCGTGGCCGGAATCGGTGCGCTGAAGGGCCCGCTGCACGGTGGCGCCAACGAGGCCGTCATGCACGACATGATCGAGATCGGCAATGCCCGGCACGCGACAGAATGGTTGCAGGGCAAGATCACTCGCAAAGAGAAGATCATGGGCTTCGGCCACCGGGTGTACAAGAACGGCGACTCCCGGGTGCCCACCATGAAGGAGGCGCTCAAGCGTGTCGCCGCCGTCCGCGACGGCCAGAAGTGGCTCGACATCTACGAGGTCCTGGAGAAGAGGATGGCCGAGGCCAACGGCATCAAGCCGAACCTGGACTTCCCGACCGGGCCCGCCTATCACCTGATGGGCTTCGACATCGGTATGTTCACACCGATATTCGTGATGAGCCGGATCACCGGGTGGACGGCACACATCATCGAGCAGACCGCTTCCAACGCCTTGATCCGCCCGCTCAGCGAGTACGTCGGACCTCCACAACGCGCGCTATCGTAAAGCGATGTTCGCGAAAGTACTGGTCGCCAATCGTGGAGAGATCGCGGTCCGAGCGTTCCGCGCAGCCTACGAACTGGAAATCGCGACCGTGGCGGTCTATCCCTACGAGGACCGCAACTCCGTACACCGGTTGAAGGCCGACGAGTCCTATCAGATCGGTGAAGAGGGCCATCCGGTCCGCGCCTACCTGTCGGTCGACGACCTCGTCGAGACGGCGCTGGCCTGCGGAGCGGACTCGATCTACCCCGGCTATGGCTTCCTGTCGGAGAACCCGGATCTGGCGGCGGCGTGCGCGGCGGCGGGCATCACCTTCGTCGGACCGAATGCCGACGTGCTCGAACTCACGGGCAACAAGTCACGGGCGATCGCGGCGGCGCGCGACGCGGGTCTTCCGGTGCTGGCGTCCTCGGCGCCGTCGACATCGGTCGACGAGCTGCTGACGGCCGCCGAGTCGATGACGTTTCCGCTCTTCGTCAAGGCGGTCGCCGGCGGTGGCGGCAGGGGGATGCGCCGGGTGGCCGACGCCGCCTCACTGCACGAGGCGATCGAGGCCGCCAGCCGGGAGGCCGAGTCCGCGTTCGGGGACGCATCGGTGTTTCTCGAACAGGCGGTGATCAATCCGCGGCACATCGAGGTCCAGGTGCTGGCCGACAACCACGGCAACGTGATCCACCTTTATGAGCGGGATTGCAGTGTGCAGCGGCGGCACCAGAAGGTGATCGAAGTCGCGCCGGCGCCAAACCTGGATCCGCAACTGCGCGAGCGGATCTGCGCGGACGCGGTGGCGTTCACGCGGAGCATCGGGTACACGTGCGCCGGCACGGTGGAGTTCTTGCTCGACGAACGCGGCAATCATGTGTTCATCGAGATGAACCCGCGGATCCAGGTGGAACACACGGTCACCGAGGAGATCACCGACGTCGACCTGGTGTCGGCCCAGCTGCGGATCGCCTCAGGTCAGACCCTGGAAGAGATTGGCTTGAGCCAGGATTCGATCATCCCCCGCGGCGCGGCGTTGCAGTGCCGGATCACCACCGAGGACCCGGCGAACGGTTTCCGCCCGGACACCGGCAGGATCACCGCCTATCGCAGTCCGGGTGGTGCGGGAGTCCGGCTGGACGGCGGCACGATGCTGGGCGCGGAGATCAGCGCCCATTTCGACTCGATGCTGATCAAGCTGACGTGTCGGGGCCGTGATTTTGCGACGGCTGTGCGCCGGGCGCGACGGGCGGTCGCGGAATTCCGGATCCGCGGTGTCTCGACGAATATCCCGTTCCTGCAAGCCGTCTTGGACGACCCCGATTTTCAAGCCGGCCGCATCACCACATCGTTCATCGAGGACCGGCCACACCTGCTGACCGCGCGCAGCTCGGCCGACCGTGGCACCAAGATCCTCAACTACCTGGCCGACGTCACCGTCAACAAGCCGCACGGCGAACGCCCGTCGACGGTGTATCCGCACGACAAGCTGCCCGACATCGACCTGTCTGCCGAGCCGCCGGCGGGATCCAAGCAGCGTCTGACCGAACTCGGGCCGGAAGGATTCGCGGCCTGGCTGCGCGAGTCGCGCGCCGTCGGCGTCACCGACACTACGTTCCGCGATGCGCACCAGTCGCTGCTCGCCACCAGGGTCCGCACCAGCGGCCTGATCAAGGTGGCGCCCTACATCGCCCGGATGATGCCACAGCTGTTGTCGGTGGAATGCTGGGGCGGCGCGACTTACGATGTGGCGCTGCGGTTCTTGAAGGAAGACCCGTGGGAGCGACTGGCCGCGCTGCGGGAGGCGATGCCCAACATCTGCCTGCAGATGTTGCTGCGGGGCCGAAACACCGTCGGCTACACGCCCTATCCGGAGACGGTCACGACGGCCTTTGTCGAGGAGGCGACAACCACCGGCATCGACATCTTCCGAATCTTCGATGCTCTCAACAACGTCGACTCGATGCGCCCCGCAATCGACGCGGTTCGCGAAACCGGCACCGCCATAGCCGAAGTGGCGATGTCGTACACCGGTGATCTGAGTGACCCGGCCGAAAAGCTATACACGCTCGACTACTACCTGAAGCTGGCCGAGCAGATCGTCGACGCGGGCGCGCATGTGCTGGCGATCAAGGACATGGCCGGACTGCTGCGCGCCCCCGCCGCCACGACGCTGGTTTCGGCGCTCAAGTCACGGTTCGATTTACCGGTACACGTGCACACCCACGACACTCCCGGCGGGCAGCTTGCGACATATGTGGCGGCGTGGCACGCCGGAGCCGACGCCGTCGACGGCGCCGCGGCCCCGCTGGCGGGAACCACTAGCCAGCCCGCACTCTCGTCGATCGTGGCCGCCGCCGACCACTCCGCTTACGAGACCGGGTTGTCGCTGCAGGCGGTCTGCGATTTGGAACCGTATTGGGAGTCGCTACGAAAAGTATACGCGCCGTTCGAATCTGGGCTGCTCGCTCCGACCGGGCGGGTGTACCGCCACGAAATCCCCGGCGGGCAATTGTCGAATCTGCGGCAGCAGGCCATCGCGCTGGGGTTTGGTGACAGGTTCGAGGAGATCGAAGACGCCTACGCCGGAGCCGATTCCATCCTCGGGCACCTGGTCAAGGTCACCCCGTCCAGCAAGGTGGTCGGGGATCTGGCGCTGGCGCTGGTAGGAGCCGGTATCACCGCGCAGGACTTCGCCGACGACCCGTCGCGCTACGACATCCCGGACTCGGTGATCGGCTTCCTGCGCGGGGAACTCGGCGACCCGCCGGGGGGCTGGCCAGAGCCATTACGCACCAAGGCATTACACGGCCGGGGCCCGGCGAAGCCGGAGCAAGACTTGTCGCCCGAGGACGAAAAGGCGTTGATCGGGCCGGGTGCAGTCCGGCAGGCCGCGCTGAATCGGCTGCTGTTCCCCGGGCCGACGAAGGAACTCGAGGACCACCGCGAGGCATACGGCGACACCTCCAGCCTCAGCGCCAACCAGTTCTTCTACGGATTACGCCAGGGCGACGAGCACCGGGTCGAACTGGAGCGGGGTGTGGAGCTGCTCATCGGCCTGGAGGCCATTTCGGACGCCGACGAACGCGGGATGCGCACGGTGATGTGCATCCTCAACGGGCAGCTGCGTCCCGTCCTGGTGCGCGACCGCAGCATCGCCACCGACGTGCCCGCCGCCGAAAAGGCCGACCGCGCCAACCCGGATCACATCGCCGCCCCCTTCGCCGGCGTCGTCACGGTGACCGCGGAGGCCGGCGACGAGGTGGAAGCCGGTCAGACGATTGCGACGATCGAAGCGATGAAGATGGAGGCCGCCGTCACCACACCGAAGGCCGGGAAGGTCGAGCGGGTGGCGGTGACACAGACCGCACAGGTCGAGGGTGGCGACCTGCTGGTCGTGATCGGCTAGCGGCGATCGCGAGCGCGGCGCAGCCGGGCGAAGCGGGTCGCCGCCATCGGACCTAGCGGCGATCGCCGTTGATCAACGCCGCGCGCGCCAGGGTCTGCTGCGCCTGTTTGACATGCGCCGCGTCTACCAGCACCCCGTTCACGCCCACCGCGCCGCGGCCCTTGGCCTCGGCGTCGCGGTAGGCGGCGACATTGGCTTCGGCCCGGGCGATTTCGTCGGCGGTCGGGGCATAGACCTGGTTGGCGACGGGCACCTGATCGGGGTGGATGGCCCACTTGCCGGTGTAGCCGAGCAACGACGCACGCCGAGCGTCGCGCTCGTACCCCGCGAGGTCCCGGTAGTCGGGATACGGCGCGTCGATCGCGTCGATACCGGCGATACGTGCCGCCACGATCACCTTGTTGCGCGCGTAAGCCCAGAATTCGCCGGGATATTCACCAAGCGGGGCGAAGTTGGTGTCCACCCGCGCGCCCTGAGACAGCGAGAAGTCCCCCACCCCGAAGATCAGGGCGTCCAGGCGGGGGCTGGCCGCCGCGATCTCCTCGGCGTTGGCCAGGCCTTCCACCTCCTCGATGAGGACTTCGAGCCGAATGTGTTTCTCCAGGCCGAGTTTCGCCTCCAGCTGGGTGAGCAGGACGTCCACCCACCAGACGTCGCGGGCCCGCAGGGCCTTTGGGATGATGATCGTGTCCAGGTTTGCGCCGGCCTTGGTCACCACTTCGACGACGTCGTCGTGGCACCACTGGGTGTCCAGGCCGTTGATCCGGATCGCGCGGGCGGTGTGCCCCCAGTCGATGTCGTTGAGCGCGGAGATCACCTTGGCGCGCGATTCCACTTTGACGCCGGCAGGGGTCGCATCCTCGAGGTCGAGGAACACGAGATCTGCGCCGGACCGGGCGCCCTTCTCGAACATGTTGTCGTTGCATGCGGGCACCGCCAACTCGGAACGACGGAGAAGATCGGCCACGTTTGAAGAATTTCCTTCTGTCACAGCACGCCGCGGGCGTGTAGTTCGTCAATGTTGTTGGTAGTCAAACCGAGTAGCTCGCCGTAGACTTCGGCATTGTGTTCGCCGAGGCACGGCCCGAGATGGCCGACCGTGCCGGACGCCGACGAGAATCGCGGGACGGGTGCCTGTACCTTCATCGCCCCGAGCTGTGGATCGTCGACGGAGATGAACACCTCGCGATGCGCCAGCTGCTCGTCGGCGACCAGGTCGCCAATGTCATAGACCGGGGCCGCGGCCACCTCGTGGGCATCGAAGACGTCCATCGCCTCCGAAAGCGGCTTCGTGGCAACCCAATCGGCGACGACGGCGTCGACCTCGCGGGCCCTGGCAAGCCGCCGCTGCGGATCGGAGAAGTCGGGGTCCGTCACCAGGTCGTCGCGGCCTATCGCGCGGAACACCCGCAGCGCCAGCGCCGGCGAGCTTCCCGACATGGCCAGCCACTTGTCGTCGGCGGTGCGATAGGTGTTGCGCGGCGCCGAGATGTCCCACCGGTTGCCGGACCGCTCGGGCGCCAATCCCAATTGGTCATAACCCAGTAGCGTCTGCTCGAGCAGGCGCGCCAGCGGGTCGATCAGATTGACATCGATCAGCTGTCCCGGCCCACCGTGCACGTCGCGGTGATAGAGCGCCATCATCACCGCGTAAGCGGCATTCAGCGACGCCACACCGTCGGCAAGCATGAACGGCGGCAGCGTGGGCGGGCCGCCGGCCTGGCCGGTGATGTGGGCGAATCCGCTCATCGCCTCCCCCAGCGTGCCGAACCCCGGGCGCTCGCTCTTGGGCCCGGTCAACCCGTAGCCCGTGATGTGCAGCATCACGATCCGGTCGTTGACTTCGCGCAGGCTCTCGTAGTCCAAACCCCACTTGCGTAAGGTCTGGGGACGGGTATTGAAGATGACGACGTCGGCGTGTTCCACCAGGCGGCGTACCAGCTCCTGTCCTTCGGCGCAGCGCAGGTTCAGCGTGACCGATCGCTTGTTGCGCGACAATGACTTCCACATCAGCCCGACACCGTCACGCTGGTTGCCCCACCCGCGGATCGGGTCACCATTGCGTGGGTCCTCGACTTTGATGACGTCGGCGCCGAACTCGCCCAGGTAGGTCGCCACCAGCGGGGCCGCGGCCAAGGTGGCGATGTCGAGCACCCGCACACCGTCAAGCATGTGCACCGGCGACCGCCCGCGCGTTCGAAGGGCGTTGCAGCCCAAGGTGTCCCCGCAGAGTCGATGATTCGTACTCGGTGCGGAACAGGCCCCGGCGTTGCAGTTCCGGGACCACCATCCGCACCACGTCTTCGAAGGCTCCAGGCAGATGCGTTGCGGCCAAGACGAATCCGTCACAGGAACCTGCTTCGAACCAGTCCGCCATCTGGTCGGCCACCTGTGCACCCGTTCCCACGAACCGGGGCCCCTGCAGCAGGGTGGCGCGATGGTTGGCGAGGTCGCGCAGCGTCACCGTGTCCCCGCCGATGTGGGTACGCAGGTTCTGCACCAATCCGCGGATACCAGAGACCGAGGCCAGTAGCTCGTCGGTCACCGGGTCGTCGAGATCGTGTTGGGCGAAGTCATAATTCATCAATTCCGACAACAGCGTCAGGGATGCCATGGGGTGCACCAGATCGTTGAGGAACATGGCTTCGCGCTCCTTGGCATGGGCTTCCGACTCGCCGACGACAGCGTAGGCCATGGGGCAGATGCGAACCGCGGCGGGATCGCGGCCTGCGTCGGCGATCCGCTCCTTTTGATCGGCGTAGTGACTGCGCGCAACCTCAATGCCCGGATCACCCGTAAAGATCAATTCGGCCCACTTCGAGGCGAATTCGCGTCCACGCCCCGACGATCCGGCCTGAATGATGACCGTCCGACCCTGCGGGGTGCGCGGCACCGTCAAAGGTCCGCGCGCGGAGAAGAACTGGCCGACGTGCCCGAGCTCGTGCACCTTGGCCGGATCCGCGTACTGACCGGACACCCGGTCGTGCAGGATGGCGTCGTCCTCCCAGGTGTCCCACAGACCGGTGACCACGTCCATGAATTCGTCGGCGCGGTCGTAGCGTTCGTCGTGGCCGAGGTGCGCGTCGACGCCGAAGTTCTGCGCCTCGCTGTCGTTGACCGACGTGACCACGTTCCAGGCCGCGCGGCCGCCGGAGAGGTGATCCAGCGAGGCGAAGGTGCGGGCAACGTGGAACGGCTGGTAATAGGTGGTCGAGTAGGTGGCGCCCAACCCAATCTTCGAGGTGGCCTGGGCGAGCACCCCGAGGATCACGCTGAGGTCCAGTTTGACCGGCCGGGCGCCGTAGTGGACGGCTTCGTCGACCGAGCCGCCGTACACCCCCGGCATCGCCAGGCGATCGTCGAAAAACATCAGGTCGAAGCACCCCTCTTCGAGCAGGCGACCGATCTTGGCGTAGTAGGACGCGTCCAGATACCGGTGCTCGGTCGCGGGATGCCGCCAAGAGCCCGCGTAGACAGAAGTGCTGCCGGCCTGCATGAAGGCGACGAGGGCCATCTTGTCGGTGCGCATGTTTGAAACGTAACATCTGATATTTCAGATATCAAACGTAAGGTTTGCCGTTTGGTATTCTGCGCAGGTGGCAGGGATCGACATTTCCGGAACCGTCCGCGAGCGCGCCGCCCGCGAGTTGCGCGACCGGATTCTCACCGGCGCCCTGCCCGCCGGATCGCGGGTCGACCTCGATGCCATCACCGCGGAATTCGCGACCAGCCGAACACCGGTGCGAGAGGCGCTGCTAGAGCTGTCCTTCGAAGGGCTGGTCCAAGTCGCCCCGCGCAGCGGCGTGACGGTTCTCGGCATCAGCCCGGACGACGTCATGGATAGCTTCACCATCCTCGGCGTGTTGACCGGGCAGGCCGCGGCATGGGCCGCCGCGCGGATCGAGCCACAAGAGCTCGAGACGCTGCGCGCGCTCGCCGCCGACGTCGTCGCGCGGTCGGGCGACGACAGCATTGGCGAGGCCAACTGGCACTTCCACCAGATGATCCACCGCGCCGCGCACTCGCCCCGACTCCTGACTCAGATCAGGCAGGTCGCCCGGGTGGTGCCGAGCAACTTCCTCACCCTGTTCCCCGGGCACGAGAAGCATTCACTCGACGAACACCAGGAGCTACTTGATGCGCTCGGCGACAAAGACGTTGAGCGGGCGCGCACCATCGCCGAACGCCACGTCCTGGACGCCGGGCGTTCGCTGGCCGACTGGCTCGAGCGGCGCTCGGTCACGTCCGACGAGCCGCCTCCTGAACCAGCTGAACGCGCGACGTAAGCCCGAGCTTCGTATAGACGTGCGTCAGGTGGGCTTGCACCGTCTTGGGTGAGACGAACAATCGCGAAGCGATGTCCTTGAGGCGAGCGACCCCGTCCACGGCGGTGGCGAACGCGATGCGATGCCCGGTCTGAGCCGGCTTTGATGGCCGACCCGATGGCCAGGTGGGTCCTGCTGGTGCCGGGCGGCCCGAGCAGGACCACGTTGCGGGACTTGCCCAATCGGACTCAAAGTGCAGGCAGGGTGGCGGTTGAACGCGTGCATGCCCGACGATCGAAGGCCTGGTCATACGAATAGTTATAGGTGTATGGTCATGTCGTGCTTCGTCCGGCGCCAGACGTAGCAGCCGATACCGCTGTGAGAGGGGTCGACGTGAACCTTGAGCCGATGGACGGCATCGCCACGACCATGAGCGGCGGCGCGTTGACGATCAGAATCGATCGCCCTGAGCGCCGCAATGCCCTCACCCCCGACCATATGAATCACATCGGCCAACTCTGCGCGGCCGCAGAACACGACGACGAGGTTCGCGGGGTGGTGCTCACCGGCACCGGCGACGCGTTCTGCGCCGGAGCTGACTTGGCACAGGCCGATCTGTCCGCAGGCGGAGGCCAGTTACCGCCCTTCACTGCGGACAAGAACCTCTTCGTCCCCCTGCTCGAGCTGTCCAAGCCACTTATCGGCGTGATCAATGGTGTCGCCGCCGGCGGTGGCTTGGGTCTGGCGCTGTGCTGCGACCTGCGCATCGCGTCGGAGCGAGCGCGGTTCGCCACGTCGTTCACCAGGATCGGACTGACCGCCAACGACGCCGTCGGGTATCTGTTGCCGCGAATCGTGGGTGTTGCCAAAGCACTTGAGCTCATCTACCTGGCCACCCCGATCGACGCAGCGGAAGCCCTCGATCTTGGGTTGGTCAGCTACGTCGAACCGCACGACAATCTCGCCACCTTCGCCGCAGATCTGGTAACCCGCATTCTCCAAGGACCACCGTCGGGGCTGCGGTTCTCCAAGCGACTGGTTATCGACGGGATGGACCGGACCTACCGGGAACATGTATTGGCCCAGGAATATGCGTCGCTGGCCAACCGCACCCTGGCCAACCACGACATCCTCGAGGGAGTCGCCGCGTTCAAAGAGAAGCGCCGGCCAAGCTTCCGCGGGGTGCTCGCCAAACCGAGATGGCAGAACTACTGATACTCCCGACGACATGAGTGACACCAATTCCAAGGTCTACATCCACGAGTTCATCGACATCATCGGGCATAACCGGGCGCGGTACATGCACCACATGACCGCCAACTGGAGCCCGATGGCGCAAGCCGAACGCAATCAGCTCTGCTACGGCGTATGGGGCGTGGTGGGCACGACCCGCCGCTGGCCGCAGGTCGTGAACATGTGGGAAGAGGACGGCTTCGACGGACTCGCGTCGTCGTTTCGCCACGAGTTCAGCCATCCGACATTGCAGGACCCCAAACTCGCCAAGTGGTGGTCGGAGGCGGCCTCCTACCGAAGCAGTGGTGAAGACCGCATCCTGCTACCCGCCCCTTGGACGTCGACCATCGAGCAACTGTGCGCTGCGGGAGTGCACGCCGAGGTGTTCGCCCACGAGCAGATCACCCTGCCGCAGGGCAGCGCGACCGCGTACCTCGACGATGTCGCACAGGTCGGCCAACCGCTCTACGCACGGCACGGTTGGCAGCTCGTCGGGGCCTGGGAGACCGCCATGGTCAACCGTGCTGAAGCCTTCGTGTTGTGGGCCGTCCCGACTTGGGAGCAGTGGGCCGCCCTGGAGAAAGATGAATGCGGCGCGGGCGCGCTGCGCACCTGGCGCCAAGAAGGCAACCCGAAAACCGAAGGGTTTCACCGCTTCCTGATGGTCGATGCCCCGCTGTGCCCCTTTCGGACCGGGCGCCAGCCACACGTCAGTGACCGTGAACCGGGGTACCGGGAACACTGAACCGATGACTCGATAGGGGAGCCATGACCAATCCACCCAGGCCCGGGGCGCTGGAAGGCATCCGGGTCGTTGCTGCCGAGCAGATGATCGCCGGGCCCTGGGCCACCCAACTGCTGGCCCGACTCGGCGCCGAGGTCATCAAGATCGAGCCCACCACCGGCGAATCTGGCCGCGCCTCGGTGCCGACGATCACCGGCCCGGATGGACGGCCCGTCGGTGCCACCTACATTCGCAACAATCTGAACAAGAAGAGCGTCGGCATCGACATCAAGCGCCGACCCGACCTGGTGCACAGTCTCGTAGCGAAATGCGATGTCTTCCTGCAGAACTCGAAAGCCGGCGCCATGGACCGGCTGGGACTGGGGTATCGCGACCTCCTCGCAGTGAACCCGCGACTGATCTACGTGTCGGTCAGCGGCTTCGGAAACACCACCGACTCGCCCTATCGGGACTGGCCGGCATACGCCGGCATCGCCGAAGCCATGTCGGGGGTCTATCAGTGGGCCCGTCAACCCGGCCAGCCCCCGATCATCAACCCCATGGGCGGCGTGGGCGATATCGGCTCGGCGATGTTCGCCGCGCTGGGCACGCTTGCCGCGCTTCGGCGACGCGACCTCACCGGACAGGGCGAGCACGTCGACGTCGCGATGTACGACTCGATGATCGCCCTCGCCGACGTGCCGGTCGCGATGGCGTCCCTGGGTGAAACGCAGCGCGCACCGGGCTCCATTATCTCAGCGTTCGCCGCCGCAGACGGTGACGTCGTGATCCAGATCAGCCGGGAGCATCAATTCGAGCGACTGGCGCGGATCATCGGGCACCCGGAGTGGTTGGACGACCCGCGGTTGGCCACCCGACAGGGATGGGTCACCCACCGCGAGGACATCATCCGCCCGGCGGTCGAAGCGTGGTCGGCCACGCGCCCCAAACTTGCGGTGGCACAGGAACTCGCCGCCGCAGGAATCGCCGCCGGCCCGTGCAACGATGCGCACGACGTCATCGAGGATCCCCACGTCGCGATGCGCGACATGCTGGTCCCCTTCGACCGCGGAGACGGCGGTACCTACTTGGTGCCGGGCAACCCGATGCGCTTCGAAGATGACGAACCCCCGCCGGATCGCCGCCCGCCCAGCCTCGGCGAGCACACCGACGAGGTGCTCCGCGATCTGCTGCATCTGACCGACGTCGAAATCCAGGCCATGCGCGCCGACGGGGTGATCTGCTGACGATCCGGCGCCGAATCACCCGCTTGCTCCGCGCCGCGGGCGTGAGGGGGGTGTACGGCGAAGCGGTTAGTGGTCTGCCAGTGTCACTAGCAGCTCCGCGGTATCTTTCACCAGTGCTCGCGCAGGCCCACGAACTCCTTGCATCACCGGCGGGGCGCGGCGTGGCATCAGCAGACGCTGATGGTGTATCCACTGCGCCGGTCGCGTGAATCATCGACGCCCGACGCGGGTTTCGGTACCCAGCATTACTGTGTCGACGACGAGTCGCGGCTACCCGAAGTGATCGGCGCCGCTGCGGCGTGCGCCGACTCGCGTCGAACCGTCGCAATCAGAATCGACCTGGACATCGAAGCGCCAAGTCGCTCCTGGTACGAAAATTTCGCGACCGCCGATCTTTGGTGGTTGTACGACGCCATCAGGTGTGACCACTAGCCGGCCGCGCGTTCGGTTCTGGGGCTGACGTGCTGGCACCGGACGCCAACGCCGCAATGCGCAACATGCGACGTGACCTTCAGGTCTGAGAAGCCGACTGGTTGTTGCCTTTCTCGCTGAGAGGCTCGACTGCCGCGAATGGGGTGGCACACACAACCAATCCGGTGCACACCTCATTTCCAATCGATGAGGCCAACGCGTCGAAAAGCCGCCCGCGCCAACGCTAATCGGGCCGCTGGGCGGCCACTGATGGTCTCAGTGGCTATGTCACCCAGTCGGGCTGCTCACCGACGTCGACGGTCGAGAAGTCCTTGTGTCCCAGCCCAGCAGTACAACCGCCGTCGACGACGAACTCCGAGCCCGTGGAGTAACTGGACTCATCACTGGCCAGGTACACCACAAGATTCGAGACCTCTCTGGGCTCGGCTGCCCGGCCCAGCGCCGTTTGGAAGATATCTTCAGGTATCCACTCTGTCATCGGTGTCTTGATGAGGCCCGGATGAATGGAGTTGACGCGAATTCCGCTGGGGCCCAACTCCAGAGCTATCGACTTGGTCAGGCCGCGAACCGCGAACTTGGTGGCGGTGTATCCGTGTGAGGCTATCGAGCCCGCCATCCCCTCGATCGACGAGATATTGATGATCGACCCGCGGCCCGCTTCCTTCATGGGCTTCACGGCGGCTCGAATCCCCAGGAAAACCCCCGTCAAGTTGACGTCGAGGATGCGATGCCACTCCGAGATTTCGTAGTCCTCTATAGCGCCGATATTGAGAATGCCAGCGTTGTTGACCAGGATATCGAGACCACCATAAGTCGTGATGGCGGTCCCTACCGCAGACTCCCAGTCCTCGGTTTCGGTGACATCCAAGTGGACGAATCGCGCGGGATCACCGAGATCCTTTGCTACCAGTTCGCCCTCGTGATCGAGAATATCGCCGAGGACCACCCGGGCACCCTCGGCCACGAGCGCTCGGGCATGCGAGGCGCCCATTCCGCGTGCCCCGCCACTAACCAACGCAACCTTGCCGTCCAAACGTCCGGTCATCCTTGCCTCCTGTCCATCACGGTCTTAACTCGAAATCCTGCGGGTTCGGACGATTCGTCCAATTCCAATAGTCGACGATGCGCCAGGCGTACAGGCTGGGAACGGTCCCGGCGGAGTTCTTGTAGTAACTGTTGACCGCCGGATGGGTGTACACCATCGTTTGCAACTTTTCGATGCTCCGCCGGTTGTAGTCGTCGCACACGTCAGCTTTCGGCATGAGGGAGCGACCATCACCGGCGAGTATCAGATCGATACATCCCATGATGTAACGCATTTGGCATTCGGAGTTGTAGATGATGCTGGCGCCGTTGGCGGCATTGGTGCCTGGACCGTACATGGTGAAGAAGTTGGGGAACTCGGGCACCGTGATGCCGAGGTATGCGTATGCGGCGTCACCCCAGACGTCGTTGAGTTCGCGGCCGCCCAATCCGCACACATTGATCGGTCCCAGTTGATGGTTGACGTCAAATCCAGTGGCCCACACCAGCACATCCGCCGGCCGGTGTGTGCCATCGGCAGTTGTCACACCCGTTTGGGTGATGCCGGTGATGCGATCGCGGATCAGTTCGACGTCGTCACGTTGTAGGGTCACTATCCAGGTTCCGTTGTCCTGCAGTGTGCGTTTGCCCATCGGTGGATAGTCCGGAGTGATCTTCTCCAGCAACGCTTCATCATTGGTGAAAGCCTGCATCCACGCGATCCACAGTTCGCGCACGAGATTGTTGGGTTCGCTGCACGACAGCCCGCCGTTATCCCACTCGGGGTCGATGATGACCATGTCGTGCGCAGCATCGGTGATCGGCCACCACGATATGAATCTCTGCCACCGCGCGTAGTAGGGCAAATGGCGCAGCGCCCATTTCTCCCCTGCACCAATTGGATCGTGGTAGCCCACATTGGGGGCCATCCACTGAGCGGTGCGCTGATAAACGTCGACCTGCTCGGCGATCGACGCTATCGCGGGCACGAGCTGAAAACCGCTGGCGCCGGCTCCGATGACGGCAACTCGCTTTCCTGCCAGGTCGACGGAGTCGTCCCAGGCTGCGGTATGGAAGGCCGGACCTGCGAAATCGCTTGCGCCATCAATGTGTGGGATTACCGAGTTGCTGAAAAGCCCTACCGCACAGATGAGCGCGCGTGCGGTGAGTGTGTCGCCGTCGCCGTCGCGGTCGGCCCGACCGATCTCGATTTGCCACGTGGCTGTGTCGTCGTTCCAGGTCGCCGCGGTCACCTCAGTGTCGAATCGGACATGGGATCTGATGTCGTAGCGGTCCATCACCTCGTTGAGGTACCGCAGGATCTCGGGTTGTTCGGAGAATGAGTGCGACCAGTGATCGGTTGGTTCGAACGAGTAGGTGTAGTAGTGATTTGAGATGTCGACCCGGCACCCGGGGTAGCGGTTGGTCAACCAGGTACCGCCGGCCCCGGACTGCTTCTCGACGATGGTGAACGGTATGCCCGCTTGCTTTAGCTTTATGCCGGCCAGGATGCCCGCTTCGCCACAGCCCACCACGACGACGGGGAAGGCATTGCGCTGGTCAGTAGTTGACGTCAGCACCGGGCCTGCCTGGTCAGCGCTGCTGAATCGCAGATCGGCGGCGATGTAATCGATGTACTCATCGGCGACGTCGCTGACCGTGATCGTATTCAGCATTGAGCGCATCTGTGTCTCGTCAGGCGCAAACGGCACCGGACACCCGCGGTCGCGATACTGACGAATCACGTCGAACGCACGGGCACGGACCGTTTCCTTATCGGCTTCGCTCATGGCGCCCTGTTTGTCCATCGCGAGCAGCATGAAGGGACCAGGCAGCTCCTCAAGCAGCCCCATATCGCCGGTCATGTGGACCATCGACATCAAAAGC
Organism: Mycobacterium sp. 94-17; assembly: GCF_035617725.1. Taxonomy (NCBI): domain Bacteria; kingdom Bacillati; phylum Actinomycetota; class Actinomycetes; order Mycobacteriales; family Mycobacteriaceae; genus Mycobacterium; species Mycobacterium sp. 94-17. The sequence goes on along the minus strand of NZ_JAPIYN010000008.1, from coordinate 142,510 downwards.
GCTGGCACACTGGCCTCTTCGATCGCGGCGCGGATGACTTCATCGGAGTCGTTGAAGGGCAGCCCTGTCAGCCGCCTCAGTTCGCCCTGCTCCGAGGCCACGGTCGGAGCGGTGTGCGATTGCGTCATCAGTGCACCATACATGTTTTGTCGTATGTATGGCCAGTATCTAAATAGGCATCGCGCGTTTCGCCGATACGGGAATCAGCCAGGCGCAGACGCCATGGCCGGACAATCGAGCGGGCCGGCCGCCCGGGGCCCGCCTCAACCGTCGAGGCGGCGATCAGGCGCTGACGGTCGAGTTACGCGACGCTCCGGCTTCGTTGCTCGCCGAACCAGTAGTGCGCGCGTAGGCGAGCGCCAACACCAGCGCCGTTCCAATAAAGGCGAGTACGGCATACGGCAGGGATCCGATAGGTGCTCCCCCGACCGTTAGCCCGTTTCGGGCGCCGAGGTAGTCCCCGAGCCCAAGGGCCCAGAAGAGTGCGCCGCAACCGAGATATATCAGCCCGTAGATCAGCGGAAAATAGTCATGCGCGACTCCGGCGGGCACGATGTCTGGGTCCTCGCGGCGGGCACGGTAGGCGCCGACGAACGTGTATATGCCCACTGCAGCGACGATCACAATGTAGACCCACAGCGAGACAGCCCGTGCAACAAGAATCGAACCGCCCAGCGCGTGAACAATCGACGCAGGTGCCGAGGCCAGCAAAATCACCGGCCACAGCAGGATGCTTACGATGACCACATCGCGCAATATCCGCCCGGCGCCCGGCCATCGAGCCGTCGAGACCACCCGAGTGACTGCGACCAGCCCGAATGGTAAGCAGATCGTGAAAACCTGGATGTTCAAATAGGGGACGACTCCGAGTGCGGGGACCGAGGTCGGCAACTCGGTGTTCCAGGCCCACCAACGCCATTGAGCGCCAATGGTATCGATGACTTCGAACAGGCAGTGGAACGCGAAAGCGACACTGGCCGCACCGATTACGGTGTTGTACTTGGCGAATATGCCTGCACGTTGCACGAGCACGTAGGAAAGGTACGCGAAGACCGGATACATGGCGATGATGTACAGGGGTAGGCGATCGAACATGAACTGCACCGAGAACTGGTTGTGTACGAAGGTGAGCCCCATCGTTTTCTCAAGGCCGAACCACTGCGGAAAGTACGCCATCGGTTCAATGAGCAGAAGACCGACGACACTGCTGATCCAGATTACGACGTTCGAGGCGTCCCCGTTCTGTCTGTACCACCGCACGGCGTGGACGAGGCAACCGATGGCTCCTGCCACCATCAGCAACTCGATCACCGGCAGAGTCCAGTTCGCCAACGACAGCGGATTGGCCAGCGTCAAGAACGGATTTCCGTCGCACCGGACTCCGTGCAAAGGCGCCGACAGCCGAGCGAATTCAGCGGTGCACGTTTCCAAGGGGTGACCTCCATGCTCGCGCAAGAGCATACATTGTGACAAGTGTGTCTAGTAGTGCCCTCGACCGTCGAATCCGTTCCGCGGTTAGAAGCTCGAGGTCGATGCTTTTCATCAGCTGCGCACGAGGCGACTTAGCGCCGTTTCCGATCACCAGATTCATTCCGATCGTCAACACCTGGCCGCAATGCGGCCAGCTTTCAGCACGTTCTCAAACCAGCGCCGTGCACTGAGGACAAAGTGTATGGCCTGATCTGATCAGCTCCTTCGCACGCGCGTTGAGCAAGGCCGTGCTGTTCTACTTGCGCATGCCGCCGCTGACAGTGATGTCGTCTCCGGTGACGAAGGAGGCGGCGTCGCTCGCCAGATACAAGGCAGGACCGACGATCTCGTCCAGAGTGGCAACCCGCTTCTGCGGATTGCTGCGGGCGAGCATCTCAAGGAATCCTGGCTGGTGGCGTTCGGCACCGGCCACCATTTCCGTGGCGAACGGGCCAGGACTTAGCAGATTGACCCTGATGCCCCACGCCGCGAATTCATGCGCCATCGTCACTGTCAGACTTCGCAAGGCCGCCTTAGCGGCGCCGTAGGCAACCGACTGCGAGTGGGCGGCGTACGCGGCCATCGATCCGATGTTGATGATGCTGCCACCGCCGCGTTCCCGCATGACCGGTGCAACGCATTGGCTCATCCGCAGAGGTCCCTCCAAGTCGACGCTGAAAACTTTGCGCCACAACTCCAGCGACACCGCCGCAGCGCTTTGCGAGGCGGGGTTGATGCCCGCGTTGTTCACCAGCACATCCACCGTGCCGAACGCATCGACGATGCGCTCCACGATGGCGGGCGCGGCTTCCCAGTCAGACGCGTGCCATGCGACGCCGACCGTCGCCGCGCCTGTCTGCTCATGAATGTCGGTCGCCACGGCCGTGCAACGTTCCTGATCGCGGCTGCTGATCACCACCGACGCACCGGCGAGCGCGAATGCCTGCGCCATCGCCCGGCCCAACCCCTTCGTCGAGCCGGTGACCAGGGCTACCCGGTTGGTCAGGTCGAACAATTCATGAGGCTGCTTCACGACGCTCCCATCGCCTCGATGCGCCCGCCGTCGGTTACGACCCAAAGGCGGCAGTCGGCTGGTTAGACACAATGGACATGATGTCAAATCATGTCTTACCATGGGTCCACGCATGCGCACCACGGGAGAAGCATTCGCGCCTTCTTCCGCACAGTGCGATCACGACAGTCGTCATACATATTTGTTGATGTGTAAAATCAACGGCTAGGATGGCCGGCATGAGCGACGAACTGCTGCGCCACCCCCTGCACTCGGGCCACCTGCTCGCCAACGCCCTTGCCCGTCACAGGGACAGGCCCGTGCTCTATCTGGGTGACACCACGCTTACCGGCGGGCAGATGGCCGCCCGCATCACCCAGTACATCCAAGCGTTTGACGCCCTCGGTGCAGGCACCGGCGCCACGGCCGGGCTGCTGGCGTTGAATCGCCCCGAGGTCCTGATGATCATCGGTGCCGGCCAGACTCAGGGATACCGGCGCACTGCGTTGCACCCTCTTGGATCGTTGGAGGATCACGCGTACGTCCTTGCCGATGCGGGCGCAACGTCGCTGATCATCGATCCCAATCCGATGTTCATTCCGCGCGCGGCCAAACTCGTTGAGGGGGTTGACGGCCTCAAACAGATCCTGACGATCGGCCCAGTGCCGCCGGAGCTGACCGACGCGGGCGTTGCCGCAGTCGATCTCAACGCCGAGGCCGATAAATACGAGCCGCGACCCTTGACCGCCGCCGAATTGCCGCCCGAGCACGTGACCGGTCTCGCCTACACCGGCGGGACCACCGGTAAGCCCAAGGGCGTGATGATGACCTGTGAGGCCGCCACCACGATGGCCCAGATTCAGCTCGCCGAGTGGGAATGGCCGGAGAACCCGAAATTCTTGATGATCACACCGCTGTCCCACGCGGGCGCCGCATACTTCCTGCCCACCGTCATCAAGGGCGGCCAGATGCATGTGATGGCGACTTTCGACCCCGCCGAGATCCTCAAGACGATCGAGGAACAGCGAATCACCGCAACGTTTTTGGTGCCTGCGATGCTGTACATGTTGATGGATCACCCAGACTCACACACCCGTGACCTGTCCTCGTTGGAAACGGTGTATTACGGGGCGTCGGCGATCAATCCGGTCCGGCTCAAGGAAGCTATCGACCGCTTCGGCCCCATCTTTGCCCAGAACTACGGCCAGACCGAAGCGCCGATGGCGATCACCTACCTGGCCCGGGGCGAACATGATGACAAGCGGCTCACCTCGTGCGGACGTCCCACGCTGTTCGCCCGCACGGCACTTCTCGACCACGACGGCAACGCGGTGTCCCGTGGCGAGATCGGCGAGATCTGCGTCAGCGGACCGCTTCTGGCGGGTGGCTACCTGAATATGCCCGACGCGACAGCAGAGACGTTTCGCGACGGTTGGTTGCACACCGGCGACATGGCGCGCGAAGACGAGGAGGGCTTCTATTACATCGTGGACCGTGTCAAGGACATGATCGTCACCGGTGGCTTCAACGTGTTCCCGCGCGAGGTCGAGGACGTTGTCGCAGAGCATCCGTCGATCGCCCAGGTGTGCGTCGTCGGGGCACCCGACGAAAAGTGGGGCGAGGCGGTCACCGCGGTCGTGGTGCTGCGCCCGGATGGGCCCCATGACGACGATGCCATCGCCGCCCTGACGGCCGAAATACAACGCACAGTCAAGGAACGCAAAGGTTCGATGCAATCTCCCAAACGTGTGGTCATCGTCGATGCGCTCCCGCTGACCGGCCTGGGCAAGCCCGATAAGAAGGCGGTCCGCGCTTCGTTCTGGGAGGGTACCGACCGGCAGGTGGGCTAAATGACCATCCGCCGTGGCCGCTCGATACGGATCGCATCGGCCGATGGCACACCGTCGTCCGTGGCGACGTTCGGTCCCGACGACGGCCGGCGATGCTCGTGCGCGGTTTCGGCGGCTGCATCGGAGTGTGGCGTGAGCAGATCCGAGACCTCAGCGGTCGTTTCCGGGTGATCGCCTACTACCAGCGTGGCCACGGCGCCAGCGGTGTGCCGTCGCTGCTCGAGCGGCCCGCCCAGGTAAGTGATGCGATTCGGTCGCTGGTGTCGATCGCATACGGCTACTGAGTTCTAGAGACTCGCCGCACCGGTCATGTATGCGAGCATGTCGGGGTAACGCTTCAGGTGCGCACCGCCGTTGAGGTCGAGCACTTCGCCGGTCATCCACGCTGATTGATCGGAGCACAGGAAACGGATGGCGCTGGCGATGTCCTCAGGCGTCCCGAGTCTGCCCAGCGCCGTGTTCGCGAGGTAATCGTTGGCGATCGTGGGCACCGCGGTGACCGCCTCGGTCATTGCCGTGGGCACCAGCCCGGGTGAGACGGCGTTAACCCGCACACCGCGCGGACCCAGCTCCAGCGCGGCGACCTGGGTCAGCATCACCACCCCGGCCTTGGCCGCACAATAGGCGCTCATCCCGGTGGCGGGCTGACGCGCATTGATAGAGGTGACCGACACCAGTGAACCGCCATCGACCACAGTGCGCCCGGCGTGCTTAAGCACGATGAAGGCGCCGTTGAGACAGACGTCGACCACGTCGCGGAACTGCTCTGCAGGCATGTCCACGACTGAGCCCATCAGGCCGAAACCCGCACAGTTGACCGCATAGTCGAGGCGGTCGACTGAGTCGAACAGACGTTGCACGGAGGCTTCGTCGACGACATCGACCTGAGCGCCGCGATGACCTTCACCGAGTTCGGCGGCTTGGCGGCGCGCGCGCTCGCCATCACGGCCGGCGATGAGCACGGTGCACCCGTCGGCGGCGAGGGCGTTGGCTGTAGCCCAGCCGATACCGGTTGCGCCGCCGATCACGACAGCAGTTCTGTTATTCACACTGATCCCTTTCCTTGACCGTCTCGTGCTGCCCGTCAGTTCTGCGGTGCCAGCATGTGGGTGATTTCGGATCGCCCTCGCAGAAGTGTCGAGCCAGCCGACACCCACCGGTGTCCCTCTTCGTCGCCCGAATCCGTAACAGTGGCCAGAGAGCACAGTGTGCGGGCGGGCGTTAGCTTCGCTTCATCGGCAAGCCGGGCTGCTTCATTGACGGCATCACCAATCACCGTGTATTCATAGCGGTTTTCGGCACCGATGTAGCCCGCGAACACCGGGCCCGCCGACACTCCGATGCCGAAATCCACTCCCGACAGATCCCGCAGCTTCTGTGCCAGCCTGCGGGCCGCGGTCAGTGCACGGACTGCGGGATGCTCGATCGTGTCGGGCACACCGAATACGGCGAGCGCGGCATCCCCTTGAAACTTATTGACAAGCCCGTCTTGGTCTTCGACCACCGCCACGACGATGCGAAAGAAATCGTTCAGCAGTTCTGCGACCTGTTCGGGCGGGTGCCGCGCGGCGAGCGCTGTCGAGTTCACCAGGTCGATGAACAGGACCGCGACTTCGGCGACTTCACCCTTTGACGGCATCCCGCTCTCAACGGCCAACGCCGCGACCGCGGTGCCGACATGCCGGCCGAAAAGATCGCGAATCCTTTCGCGCTCCCGCAGCCCACCGACCATCTCGTTGAATCCGCTTTGCAGCCAACCGATCTCAGATCGCTCCGATAGTGCCACCTGTGCATTCAACTCGCCGAACTGCACTCGTGCCATCGCATTGACGACCTCACTGATGGGGTCGGCAATCGACCGCGCGACCAGGATAAGCGCGGGAATCCCCACCAGCAAGGCGACAACAGCGATGACCGCCAGCGGCGCTTCGACCGAGGCGTGCCGAGCAATGCCCCACCCGTTGAACCTGCACACGATGAGCACCACCGTCACGACGCTCGGCATCGCACCGACCACCGTCCACAAGATCACCAGCCGCGGCATCACCCCCGGGAAACGCTGTTGCGCGTCGACATCGGCAATGGCCGCCACGACGGGCCGGAGAATGCGCTGGGCGAACAGCAGGCTCGACGCCGCACTCGCAGTCGAGGCGAAAAACACCGACAACACGATGAGAACGCTGGCCGCCACGCCCGTCCGGTAGTTCAGAGCCACCAGGACCAATCCGCTTGCCCCCCACGTCGCCGAGAGGATGATGAATTGGCGCCGCACGATATGCACGGCCGCCCGCTGCTGCGCCGCATCGGGTCGGTGTGCCGGCAGATACCAACGCAGTGTCGGGGCGATGTTGAGATATCCCCCGAGCCCTGCGGCGATCGCACCGCCGGCGACGAGCACCGCGATCGTGGCGAGGTTGACCGGCGCGGTCAACGTTCGTGCTGCATCTACCGGCTGGGTCGCCAACGTTCCCACCACGGCGAGGATCTCGATCGCCGCGCTGAGGTAGGCGATCGTCATGCCCAGTGCGTACCGGGCTCCCAAGCCGCCCATGCACACCCCGGTTAGGCCCGGTGATCGCCGACGTTGCCACGACCGCGAAGGTCGCCATCGGAAATAGACGTGGCACAGGAGGTACCGGGAAAACCGTTCACACACAACGCAAGGCGCTCGCCATCGGGTGCCCAGGCCAGGACCGGCATGCTTAGCTGCGGAAGTGTCAGCTGCAGTTTCTGCGGCACAGTCATCGCAGCTCGATACCTTCCAGCGTTCCTTCGGCGCGCCACGATTTCAGCATCTCCCAGAACCGCACGGGCCCAGCGCCGTAGCGGTTCGCGACGATCCCCCACGGATTGTCCAGATCACCCTCGCTGTTGTAGTACCCCGGCGTGCATTCGGCGTCAAAGCGTGTCGACGATGCGCTGCGCTGCATCTCGGCCCGCCAGGCCGCTTCGCCGGCATCGGTGGCCTCAAGAACGTGCGCCCCGCGATGCCGAACTTCGCTCAGCAGGTGGGTGATGTGGCGGGCTTGCTCGTCGAGCATGTGGGTGACGTTGGCATGGTGCGCTGTTTGGGTCGTGCCCATGAACAGAAGGTTGGGGAATCCACGGGTGAGGAAGCCGTGCATCGTGTGAGGGCCGTCGGCCCACCGCTCACTGAGCAGAAGCCCATCGGTCCCCACGGCATCGCATCCGATGCGACTAGTGATCGACGTCCCGATCTCGAAGCCGGAGGCAAAGATCAGGCAGTCCACCGGGTATTCGGTGTCGTTGAACACCGCGCCCTGTCGGGTGATCCGGTCGACGCCACGCCCGTCGGTGTCGACCAGCGTGACGTTCGGCCGGTTGAAAGTTTCCAGGTATCCGTCGAAAGGACACGGCCGTTTGCACAGCATGCGGTACCACGGCTTGAGTGCCGCAGCGGTCGCGGGATCCTCGACAACCGAGTCGATCTCGCGGCGAAGCTCCTCCCCGAGGGAAAAGCTCTGTAGCTCAAGCAATTCAGAGGTTTCCGCGGGAGTCAATCGACGCCCGAGCGCCCGCGACACCCTGACCACTTCGGGAGTCAGGACGCGCTTGAAGATGGCCGTCAGTCGGTCGTCGACGAGATCGTCGCCAGGGTCGGCGCCGATCGACCATGCAGTGAAGTTGTCGCGCCGCCGTTCGTGCCAACCTGCTGGCTGCGTCAAGAACCATCGACTATCGGTCGGAAAGTTGTGGCGCGGCCCCGCCATCGTGGGCGTGCGCTGGAACACGTAAAGGTGGCCTGCCCACTCGCCCAGGTGTGGAATCGCTTGTACAGCACTGGCGCCGGTGCCGATGATTGCCACTCGCTTGTCACGCAGCCCGGCCAATGCGCCCGCGTTGTCACCACCGGTGTACCCGAAGTCCCACCGGCCGGTGTGAAAACTATGCCCGGCGAACAACTCGATACCTGCGATCCGAGGCAGCTTCGGCACATTGATCGGCCCGTTGGCCATCACGACATATTGGGCCGTGAAATGATCGGCGCGATCTGTGCTCACGTGCCAGCGCCCGACACTGTCATCCCATTGCAGTCCGGTCAACCGCGTCGACAACAGGGCGTCGCTATAGAGGTCGTAAGCGTAGGCGATGCGCTCGCAATAGCTTTGGATCTCGGTTGCCGAGACGTAACGCTCGGAGGGGACGTAGCCGGTTTCCTCGAGCAGGGGCAAGTAGATGTAGGACTCCACGTCGCACTGACAGCCCGGATACCGGTTCCAGTACCAGACGCCGCCGAAATCACCACCGAGCTCGACGATGCGGATACCCCGGAAGCCTTCCTCGCGCAAACGTGCGCCGGCCAACAGGCCGCCGAACCCGCCGCCCAGCACAACGACGTCGACGTCGTTATGCACCGATGGCCGCGCTATGCGGGGTGTGTAGGGGTCGTCATCTACGAGTTCCCGTGCGCCTTGGGCGAACTGGCCGAGACCGTCGGGCCGTAATCGCTTCTCACGCTCGCGTCGATAGCGATCCCGGACCTCGTCGACGTCGAAGTCGACGCCGCCGACAAGCTCCAGAATGCGTGGCTCGAGCGTCATCAAATACCCCTACGGACCGAGCGAACTCCTCATCAACTACTGACTGTACAACCTCAATAATATGTATGATAAGTCTGCTTGGGGACCAGGCGCTGCGACGATTACGTCTAGTAGATCTCAAAGCGTCGCGCAGTGGCATTCTGTTGTAGTGCTGCCACTCGCGATCTCTCGCTGCCCAGATCACTCATCAGCACAAGAGCGTATGGCGTCCGTGCGGAATGCCGGATCTGGTTTCGGACGGGTCAACGAAGTGGCGGCGGACCCCGCCATCGCTAGGTTGCAGCCGTTCGAGCCGGATCCGCGCCGGCTGGCGCTGCGGTGGCGCGTTCGGTCAACAACAGTGTCAGCGCCCGCACCATGTGCCGAGCGCGCGTTGCCGGCACGGTCTTGTCCACCCCGACGGCGGTGCCCTCCACCATGGTTTGGCTCAGTGCCAGACCGCGCAAGCCGTGAAACAACACGTCGCCGACGTCGGCCTGATCGAGCCCGGTGCCGGCGAGGACCTCGTCGATAAGACGCTGCAACTCCGGACTTGCGCTTTCACTCGCCTCGGCGAGCGCCGCGTTTGCTCGCTGTGCGGTGTTCGGGTCGTGTGTGAGGTTAAGCACCAGTTGTGTCATGGCGAGGTACTCGGGGGTGCCGTAATGGCGGTCGAGAATGTCTGACAACGCGGTGATTCGGTCCTCAAGAGTCGCCCCGACCACTGATGTCGCCTTGAGGTGCTGGTCAAAGCGCCGGTTGGCGTCTTCGAGGACGGCTAGCATCAGCGCCTCGCGCGTGCCGTAGTAGTGCTGTATCGCGCCCCACGTCAGGGCCGCACGCTCAGCGATGGCGTTTGAACTGGCGCGGTAGAGACCCTTCTCCAGGATGCAGGCGACGGCCGCGTCAAGGACGCGTCGGCGGGTGTCGCCGTCGCGCGCCCCCGGCTCGGATTGCATGTCGTGCAGTGTACGAAGCGCGCAATCGAGCACCGACTCCGACGGGTGAGCGAGCGTTGCATCTGCTATGTCGCCTGCGCTAGCGTGACCCAGTGACATAGTAACTACTATGCCACGGCGGCGGCAGGAGGGCGCGATGGCCCAATTCAGTGTCATCCCGCCCCAGCCCACTGCCGACGATCAATATTTTTGGACCGGGGTCGCCAACGACACCCTCCTGCTGCGGTGCTGCGGCGAATGCGGTCGTATCCAACATCCACCCACGCCCTTATGCCCGAAGTGCGGGTGCGGTCAGTGGCGGTTGCGCGAATCGGCGGGTACCGGCACGGTGCTCAGCTGGATCGTCTCAAAGGGGCCCGACGCAACCGACGACGACGGGCGCATCGTCGCCGTGATCGACCTCCCCGAGGGCGTCCGCATCGTCAGTAACCTCGTCGAGATCGACGCGGCCGAGGTCGCCGTCGGGCTGGATGTGCAGGTCACCTTCGCCGACGTGCAGGGTGTACGACTTCCGCAGTTCCGCCCGACGCCGGCAGGAGGATCCCATGGCGATGGCTAGAACGGGCGCGGCGATCGCGGGTATCGGGCAAACCGAGTTCTCCAAGAAATCGGGGCGCAGCGAACTACAGCTGGCATGCGAGGCGGTGCGGTCGGCTCTTGACGACGCCGGTCTGACAGCCGCCGATGTCGACGGGCTGACCACCTTCGTCCAAGACGACAACGACGAGTTCGACCTGATGCGCGGACTCGGCATCGCCAACGTGCGGTGGTTGTCGCGCACACCCCACGGCGGTGGCGGCTCGGCGGCAACGCTGCAACACGCGGCGGCGGCGGTCGTTTCCGGCGCCGCGGACGTTGTAGTCGTCTACCGGGCCTTCAATGAGCGCTCGGGGCGGCGTTTCGGCCGGCCACAATCCGCGGCGGTCATGCCGATGATGAACTGGCACCTCCCATACGGCCTGGACACTCCAGCCAAGTGGTATGCGCTGTGGTTCCAGCGCTACATGACCACATATGGGCTGACCAACGAGGACTTCGGCCGCTACACGGTGATCGCCCGAGAGTATGCCGCGACCAACCCTGCGGCGTGGTTTTACCAGCGGCCGATCACCCTCGCCGATCACCAGGCCTCACGCTGGATCGTCGAGCCCATTGTGCGGCTGCTGGACTGCTGCCAGGAGAGCGACGGCGGCGTGGCACTTGTCGTCACGGCGACCGATCGCGCCAAACGTCTGCGCAAACCGTTGGTGACGATCGATAACGCGACCTCCGGCTACCTCAACGGCGGTGACACGCTCTTCAACTACTACACGGACGAACTCGGCGGTTTCGACCACGCGGCCTACACCGCGCGGCAGCTGTGGGAGGCCACCGGCTACCAGCCGGCCGATATCGACGTAGCGATGATCTACGAGAACTTCAGTCCAGTCGTGTTCATGACCCTGGAGGCGTTCGGCTTCGTGGGCCCCGGTGAGGCCCGGGACTTCATCGCCGACGGCCAGATCCGCCTGCACGGACGGCTACCGGTCAACACCCATGGCGGGTTGCTCGGTGAGGCGTACATCCACGGCGTGAACAACATTCTCGAAGCCGTCCGCCAGATCCGGGGCACGGCCGCCAACCAGGTACCGGGCGCTGCTCGTGTCCTGGTCTGCTCCGGTCAAAGCGCGGCGATCCTCGGCAACGGTGGCTGAAACATCCACTGCCCGTTCGATACCCACGAGAGGAATCCACACCATGATCACCAGCCTGGTATCCGCTGATGACCACGTTGACATCGGTCACGACAAGGTCAAGTCGTTTCTGGATCCGAAGTTTCACGGGCACTACGACGACGCGCTGATGCGCTTCGCGGCGAGCATGGGTCCGCTGCTGAGCACCGACGTCAACGTCAAGTGGCGAGAACAGCACGGGCTGCACGGCCCTAGCAGCAACAACCTCGCAAGCCATGCCAGCCGGGAGCTTCCGTCCGGCCACACCGATGCGGTGTCGCGGCTGCAGGACATGGACCGCGACGGCGTGGCCGCCTCGGCCACCTACTGCGAGGTGAGTGCCTTTCGGTATCTCTATGACATCAAGGAAGGGTGGCGGGAGGCGACCCGGGCGTTCAACAGCGCGTTGCTCGAATTCGCCTCCCCCGACCCTGGGCGACTGATCGTCTCGGCGCAGATCCCGCTGCACGATATAGACGTCGCAGTCGACGAAGTTCGGTGGGCCGCCAGTGCGGGCATCAAATCATTGCAGCTTCCAGTCTTTCCGGCCGAACTCGGCCTGCCCGACTACTGGGACGACCGCTACTACCCGCTGTGGCACGCGATATCCGACGCCGGGCTGCCGGTGTGCTGCCACATCGGGTTGAACACCCAACTCGAGACTGTCGCCCGACGGGACCCCACCCCGGAGAAGGGCATCTTCGTGCCGATGGTCGCGCTGTCCACGGCCGAGGCTTTGGGTCAGGTTTTACTGACCGGACTGTTTGAGCGGTTTCCGGAACTCAAATTCGTTTTCGTCGAACCCGGTGTCGGCTGGGTCGCGTGGTGGCTGGCAGGCGTGGACGACATGATGTCGCGCCAGGGCTACGACTTCCCCGGCCTCAAGCAGCTGCCGAGCGAATACTTCCGCCGCCAAGTGTTCTTGACCTATATCGACGAGCCCTATGTCCTCGAGCATGCGCGCAACATCCTCGGTGTCGAGAACTTGATGTGGTCCTCGGACTACCCGCACCCGGTGACGTCGTTTCCGAACTCGCGTGAGATCGCCGAGCGCACTGTGAAGGACGGCACCGAACCCGAGCAGCAGCTGCTGCTAAGCGGTAACGCCTCCCGCGTATGGAATCTCTGAACACCGCTACCGTCGTCCGGGAAACGGTCCGCGTCGACGTCACCGACGTGGCTCCGCCCGGCTGCCGCACCGTTGCGGCCGAAATCGTCGCGCCCGCTACCCCACCCACGGATCCGATCGTGCTGGCTTGTTTCGCCGGCGGTGCCATGAGTCGGGCGTACTTCGATCTGGCAGCAACGGGTTACAGCTTCGCGCAATTCGCGGCGCACCGCGGCGTGGTCGTGGTGCTCGTCGACCATCCCGGCGTCGGCGAGAGCGACGTCCCCGACGACGCGTGGCTGCTCACCCCTGGCCGCATCGCCGCGGTGCACAGCGGAGTAGTCACCCGAGTGCTGGCTCTGCTCCGCGCAGGCAACCTCGGCGCGATCGACGCGGTGCGCCCCGCGGTGGTAATCGGGGTCGGGCATTCGGCGGGCGCCGACCTCTTGGTGCGCCAACAGGCCAACCACCACAGCTACCACGGCTTGTGCCTGCTCGGCTGGGGTCTTAACGGTTTGCCTGCGGTGCTGTGCCCGGCAGCGGTCGCGCTGACGGGCTCCGCCGCCGCAGATGCCGAACTCGTCGCTGCGGCGCGCGAGCAGTTCGAGCTGCCGCTGCCCTACCTGGAGCAGGCGTCAGCGGCGACGCGGCGACCATCGTCGGTGCACGACGCGCTGGGCGCTGCCCGAACAGCATTGCTCGCCGTGGTCGCCACGGCGGCGATGATCCCCGGAACCACGTCGGTGTACGCGGCAGCGATCGACGTCCCGCTCTTCCTCGGTGCGGGGTCACGTGACCTCGTCACTGACCTGCGCCAACTTCCCGCGGCGTTCCCGTCCGCCACAGACATCACCACCTACGTCCTGGACGGCGCAGGCCACAACCACAACTCCGCGCCGGGCCGGGCAGTGCTGTGGGAACGAATCCTCCACTGGGCCAGCTGTATTCATCGGCACGACAGAGCCGAATATCGCACCACTTCGGGCACTCAAAACAAGCCCTTCGAAGAAGGAAAGGTGTCATGGGCGTACTCGACTCCGTCACCGTCCTCGACCTGAGCACCGGGATAACCGGGCCGATGGCCGCAATGCTGCTGGCTGATCATGGTGCCGCCGTGACCAGGATCGAGTCCCCACATCCCGACGCACTCGCCGACTTCTCGGGCTACCGCGTCTGGAACCGCGGTAAGCGCAGCGCGGTCCTCGACCTCACCGGCGACACCGACCGCCAACGGCTGCACGCGCTGGTGCGCACCGCCGACGTGCTGATCGAGAGCTACGGACCCGGCACCGCAGAAAAGCTGGGCGTTGACTACGCCAGCCTGCGCGTGATCAACCCACGGCTGATCTACTCCTCGATTACTCCCTACGGCGAAGAGGGGCCAGACACCCAGCGTCCCGGGTACGACGCTTTGGTCGCCGCCCGCACCGGCCTGCAGTGGGAGGTGCGTGGCACCGTCGGCAGCACAATGGGACGCCTGGCAGGCACCGACGGAATGCTGCCCGGCATCGAACTGCCCGACGGTCAATGGGTGGGCCCCGATCGGGACGGACCGCTGTTCACCGGTGTGCCCTGGCCCAGCATCGGCGCCGCCTATGTCGCGATCGTGGCCATCAACGTCGCGATCCGTGCGCGTGGCCTGACCGGACGCGGGCAGCGAGTCGACACGTCGCTGCTGCACGGCGTTCTGGTCGGAACCCTAGGGGGATGGGCCAAAGTCGAGCGGCCCGATACGCCGATGTTCGCGACGTGGGTCGGCGATCCACGGGCGCCCAAAGGCTTTTTCCGCACGTCCGATAACCGCTGGACGCACCATTGGGTACCGCTGCCGGGCTTCGTGCTCGCCGCCGCCGAGTCGGGGATGCAGTTGACATCGGACTTGGTGCCGCCCAAGGACTCTGATCTGCGAATCAGCCCAATGGCTGAGGACATGGTGCTGCTGCACATGTATGACCCGCTGATGGCTGAGGCCGTCGCCAAGCACACCGCGCAACAATGGACCGACCTGGCCGCGCAGGTCGGAGTGCCGGTTCAGACGGTGCGCTCCCCAGAGGAGGCACTTCTTGACCCACTGCTGTTGGCCGACGGGTGCGTGGTGGACGTCGAGGACCCGCAGGTGGGTGTCATACGACAGGTCGGGCGAGTTGTTGAACTGCAACGTCACCCATTCACGACCCCGACCGGCGCACCTGTGCGCGGTGCCGACACCGACGCGGTGCGGGCAGAAGCTGATGCACTGATCGCCGCGGGAACATCTGCGGTCGAAACCGCATCGGACGGCGCACCTCTGCAGGCGCCGTTGGACGGGGTCACCGTTATCGATCTCGGTCTGGCCGTCGCGGGTCCGTGGGGAACCCAGTTGCTGGCCCAGCTGGGAGCCCGGGTGATCAAGGTCAACACGATGTACGACGAGTGGTGGTTCAGCAATCACATCGCGATGAGTTGCAACCGCGACAAGGAGTCAATCGCATTGGACCTCAAGGCGCCCGAGGCGAAGGAGATCCTGCTCAAACTGGTCGAACGGGCGGACATCGTGCAGCACAACATGCGCTCCGACGCCGCGATCCGGCTGGGCGTGGACTACGAGTCGTTGCGGCAGATCAACCCGCGACTGATCTACTGCCACACCCTTGGTCACGAACAGGGGCCGCGACAGCAGCACCCCGGCAATGACCAGACCGGCGCGGCACTGGCGGGCACCACATGGCTGGACGGCGGCATGGACAACGGCGGACGGCCGCACTGGTCGTGCACCTCGATGGGGGATACCGGCAACGGATTCCTCTCCGCGCTCGGCATGATCCAGGCGCTGTACGACCGCGACCGCACCGGCGAGGGCCAGCTCGTCCGCACCTCGATCCTCTATGCACAGCTGCTAAACGCCTCGACCTCCTGGATCAGTCCCGACGGTGGGCTGGCCGCCGACCGGCCGTGCGTCGATGCCGAGCTCTACGGTTGGTCTGCCCTATACCGGCTCTACCCCACCGCCGGTGGTTGGCTGTGCCTGGCCGCGGTGACCGAACCGCAGTTCGCCGCACTCGCCACCGCGATCGGCCACACCGAATTGGCGACGGATCCGCTGTTCGCCACTACGCAGGCACGTCGTGAACACGACGCAGAACTCGCCTCGCTGCTCGCCGCCGTCTTCGCCGATGGCTCAGCACACGACTGGTTCGAACGGCTCAACGCCGCCGGCGTGCCGGTCGAGATATCCGATCCGGACTGGGTGTTGAGAACCTTCGCCGATCGGGCCGCCGAGAGACGACAGACCACTGCGACGTTCCAACATCGCACGGTCGGGCAGATGACAGTCAGCGGGCTGATCTTCCAATTATCCGATACCCCAGGTGTGCTCAAGCGCGGACCGATCTGGCCCGGCGAGGACAGCAGGGCGATCCTGCTGGAGCTCGGCTATCTGAGCGACGAGGTGGACAAGCTGGTCGAGGCCGGGATTGTCGGTGACACCGCGCTGACCTGAGCGTGAATCGCCCGCACTCGTAGGTCAATAGGCGTAGCTGGACGGATCGCCGTCGCTCAGCATCGCCTCGGCGCGACCGCGGATCATCTGCTCGGCCCAGGCGAACTGCTCCACGGGTTGGGACCCACCGAAGAATTGCTTGTCCCGCTGCGTATCAACGCGAATGAAGAAGCGGTTGGTGCGAATTCCGTCCAGAAGCATCTGGGCAACGGGCTCCGGTCCCACCAGCGCCGTCGGAATGCCTTGCTGATTCTTGACCAGGTCCTCGACGAACTGCATCGCCCCGGGGAAGTCGCCGGCGAGCTTGGTGTCGGTCAGCGGCGGCATCAACACCGCCGCGCGGATCTTGGACTTCTGGTCGCGCAGCGTCCCGAACAATGACTCCATCAACGACAGCACGGCGATTTTCGTGGCGGAGTATCCAGGCGTCATGCAGTTGGTCCCCTCGGCGCCGGCACCCGAACTCGTGGCCACAATGATGCCGGCATCGATGTCACTGGCGCTCATGCGCGGCAGGAACGCCAGAATCCCCCACACAACACCGAACAGGTTGACGCCGATGATTTGGTTCCACAGCTCCGGAGGGGTGTCGGAGTAGAACGCAGGCACACCGACCCCGGCATTGAGGTGCACGACGTGCACCTCGCCGAACCTGTCATAGGCCTCGTCGGCAAGGCGCTGCACCGCGTCGAAGTCGGCCACATCGGTCACTACGGGATGCACGGTAAGGCCTTCGTCGGTCAGTGCCGCCGCGGACTCGGTCAGTCGCTCCTCGATCACGTCGGCCATCACCACCTTGGCGCCGGCTTTGCCGAAGGCGCGGCTGACCGCCAGGCCAATGCCGCTGCCGGCGCCGGTGATCACGGCAACCCTGCCCTCGAATTGCTCCATGCGTCGTTCTCCTCGTTGACTCGTCGCCCACTTCGACCGAGCTGAAAAGATCAGCCTAGAACAGCGGACATAGTAAACGCTATGCTTGCGGCGAGCCAACCTAGGAGGGTCGTGATCGATGGTCGAGAACACGCTCGAGGGCGAAGAGTTGACGGCGTTGCTGGAGAGTATCGGTCACGTCATCGACGGCGAGGTGGTGCGCGGCGGCGCCACTTTCGACGTGGTGAACCCCGCCACTGGTGAGGTGTTCGCCCAAGCGCCGGCCGCAGACCAAGCGCTCGTCGACCGAGCAGTTGCGGCCGCAGTTCGAGCGCTGCCGGGATGGGCGGCCGACCCGGAGGCGCGGCGGGCGGCGATGCACAAGATGGCGGACATGATCGAGGCGTGCCTCCCCGAACTCGCCGCCCTGTCGATCCTGGAAAAGGGCGACCCGCTCGCGGCATACCACCCGCTGATGGGCCGCGACTACGTGTCGTACATGGCCGACGCACCCATCCCCATCGATATCATCCAGGACGACGACGTCAGACACGTCAGTGTGGTCCGCGAGCCGATCGGAGTGGCGGCGTGCATCGTGCCGTGGAACGCGCCGGTGCTGATCTTGATGGGGGAGGTCTGCGCTGCCCTGAAAATGGGCAACACTGTGGTGGCTAAACCGTCACCGTTCACCCCGTTGGCGTCGCTGCGGCTGGTCGAGAAGTGGCAATCCGCTTTGCCGCCGGGCGTGCTCAACATCGTCGCGGGCGGCGATGACATCGGCGAGGCATTGGTGTCCCACCCCAAGGTCGGCATCGTGTCATTCACCGGGAGTGTGGCCGCAGGCAAGCAGATCGCGGCCTGCGCGGGCGCTGCACTCAAACACGTGGTCGCCGAACTCGGTGGCAACGACGCCGCGATCGTGTTGGCCGATGCCGACCCGGCCGAGGTCGCTCCCTTGCTCTTCGGAAATGCTTTCGTGCTCAGCGGACAGGGTTGTGCCGCCATCAAACGGGTGATTGTCCACGAATCGATCTACGACGAAATCGTCGGGCACTTGGCCCGGATGGCCAACGCGACCGAAGTTGTCCCGGGAGGACCCTTCGCGCCCCTGAATACCCGACCGCAATTCGACCGTGTATGCGAACTGGTCAACGAAGCCCTGCTGGCCGGGGCAAAAGCGCACAGCGGCGGGGCGCCGACCGGGGTGGGCTACTACTATCCCCCAACCATCGTCACCGGAGCAGGCCCCGGCACCCGCCTGTTCGATGAAGAGCAGTTCGGCCCTGCACTGCCGATCGTCCCGTTCACCGACATCGACGAGGCCATTCGCATCGCCAACGACACCGACTACGGACTGGCCGGCTCGGTGTGGAGCCGCGATGTGCAAGCGGCGCAACAAGTGGCACGTCGGCTGCAGGCCGGCACCGTCCTGGTCAACGCCCACGCCGACGTCGCACCCGACGTACCGTTCGGGGGCTGCAAATCGAGCGGCCTCGGTCGCGTCGGGGGACAGATCGGACTCGACGAGTTCGCTGAGCTCAAAACCGTCATCTACTACAAGGATCGAGCCGCGGTGTGACCGCGTGGCGCGCATAATCCAGCCCGACGAGCACGTTCGCGCGTGTGAGGAGCAACCATGGCAATGCAGCCCGAAACGTTGGCCAGTCGAACCGAAGTCGACTTTTCCATCTATGACCCATACTCCCAAAGCTTCGTCGACGATCCGGTCCCAGTCTTCCGTCGCATGCTCACCGAGTTCCCAGTCGCCTACCACACCGACATCAACGCGTGGATGATCTCGCCGCATGACCTCGTCACCGAAGCGCTTCGCGACGACCGCTACACCACCGCGATGACCGACTGGCGGCTGTGGCAGGGGCCACCCGCGAAACCAGCCGATCAGTTGAATCTGTTCGAACGCGTCGAAGCGCTCTCGATGATCTCGCTGTCCGGTCAGCGCCACCAGCGGATCCGCCGGCTCACCGCGCCCGCGTTCTCCCGCCGTGTCACCGACCAGATCGAACACCGCATCGGTGAGGCCGTCCGCGGCGTCTTCGACGCGATCGAGGATCCGACCGAGTTCAACGTCCCCGACGCGATATCGACGGTGGTCCCCATCCGGGCGATCTCGGCTTTGATCGGGATCCCCAACGATGCGAAGAGCATGGTCGAAGAGGTGATGGCGTGGAACTTGGTTCGCGTCTCCAACCCGATGTACGCCGCCGATCGTGAGACCTTTATGACAGACGCCCTGCCGGGCCTGAACTACCTGCTTGACCTGATCCAGCAGCGGCGGGCAGATCGGCAGCCCGGCGACGACTTCATCGGCCACCTCGTCAGCGCAGAAATAGACGGCGACAAGTTGCTCGACACCGAGATCCTCGCGGTGCTCATGTCGTTGGTGACCGCTGGCGCGGACACTGCGGTGGACCTGCACACGGTGGCCCTGTATGCCCTGCTCAGCCATCCCGAGCAGCGGGAGCTGCTGCGGCAGCGCCCCGAGCTGATGGAGAACACGGTGCTAGAAGTCCTCCGGTGGTCGGCGCTGGGAAAGTTCGGTGGGATTCCGCGCTTCGCGCGCGAGGACTTCGAGTTCGGCGGACAGCCGATCGCCAAGGGCGACTTCGTGATGCCGCTGGTCGCCGTCGCACTCTACGACGAGTCCCACTGGCAGAATCCGGAGATATTCGACATCACCCGCAACCAGGCCGGTACGCCGGTCTTCGGCGTAGGACCGCACCTATGCATCGGTTTGAATCTCGTCAAGGCGCAGACCAAGCTCGTGATCGAAGAATTCGAACGGCGCTTCGGTGATTCCGCCGAACTGGTGGGCGCCGTCGAGCGCGACCGTATGCACTTCAACTCCCGCCGCATCACCACGATGAAGATTCGGACATCGGCATGAGCGACGGTACGGACTCCTACGTGGAGGTCGACACCGGGCGGTGCATGGCTTCCGGTGCGTGTGTCTACGCGGCACCAGAAGTCTTTCGCCTCGGCAAGAAACGTCACGTCGAAGTCGTCGGTGACGTCGATCTGGACCCGCAGGCGGTGCGTGCGGCCGTCGACGACTGTCCTACCGGCGCTCTTAGCTTGGTACAGCGCGACCGACCCTGAGCTTTCCCAACGCGAAACCCTTCGACACACCGCGGATCGCATCGGCAAAACACCGTAGATGCTGCGTCGACGAAAGACGCATGATCCGGCCGGACTGCGCGGTCGGCTGCCGCCACCTGCTAGCATTCATATCAATGATAAGGCAGAAGGGGTCGTCAGTGGCCGCGCGCGGGCGGCCACCCCGATGACGGACGGTGCCGCGAGACCGCCACAGATGCGGCAGCCGCGGCTGGCCGAGATGATCGCCGGCCGACTGCGTGACGATATCCTCAGCGGTCGTCTCAAAGAGGGTGACGCGCTGGGTCGTCAAGAGATCTTCACCGAGTTTCGCGTAAGCCTGCCCGCGATGCGTGAAGCGATGCGCATCCTGGAGACCGAGGGGTTGATCTCGGTGCGCCGCGGCAATGTCGGCGGCGCGATTGTCCATCTCCCGACCCCGATGCGCGTCGCGCAGACCATCAGCATGATCCTGCAAGCCCGTGGCACGACGATGGCCGACGTGTCGGGCACCCTCGCCCAGATCGAGCCGATCTGCGCCGGCATGTGCGCACGGCGCGAAGACCGCCACGAGACGGTGGTGCCGGCGCTGCGGACGGCGATCGAAGTGCAGGAGGCCGACTTCGACGATCCGCAGGAGTACAACACCAACGCCCGAAAGTTCCACGAGGCCATCGTCGCTCATTGCGGCAGCGACACGATGACCGTGATGGTCGGAGCCCTTGAAGCGATCTGGTCAGCCCACGAGTCCTCGGTGTGGCGAGAAGCCGAGACTCCGGACGGTACCGACGCTGACGCTCCGATGGCCATGCGCACGCGGCTACGCGCGCTGCGCGATCACGAGAAGATTCTCGAGGCGGTCGACAACGGCGATGCCGAGCGCGCGATGGCACTGTCGGCGGCCCACCTCAGCGCGACCCGCAACAGCACACTGACCTCCAGCAGCGACACCCAAGTGCAGACCAAACTGCTGTCACCCACGGGTTCCTGACGCGGCGGCATCGAGGTCGGGCACCCGTCGGCACCGACGCCGCAGCCATACGCTCGAGGTCGGGACATACGTTCATCATCTGCCGGTAGGCCCGGCTCCGGCCTTGTGGACAGACGGCGTTGACCGTCACGCCGGTCGGTGCCCATCCGGGCCGCGGTGCGCGTCAACGCCCGAAGCGCCTTCTCGGCGGCGTTGTACTCGAAGGACCGATAGCGCCTAATTCAATTCCTGCCAGGCCGCCTCGCGCTTCTCCACGAACGCGAGTGGCCCCTCGTCTTGATCGGGGTGACCCCACACCCCGATCAAATGTTGCGCGCCGACACGGCACGCGTCGGTCAGGCCCGATTCCAGTGCTGCCCACAGCGCCTTCTTCGTGGCCACCATCGCCGTGGGTGAGTTCTTGGCGATCGTCTCGGCGAGTACCTGCACCTCCTCGCGCAGGCGCTCAGGCGGATCGACGACCTGGCTGAGCATCCCGAGCTCGTAGGCGCGTTGGGCGCTCATCCGCTCGTAGCGTCCGAGCAGCGCCATGCGCATCACGGCCTCGAACGGCATCTTGCGCGCCAACCCGATCACCTCGACTGCGCTGACTTGCCCGACTGACACATGAGGGTCGAAGAACTGCGCGTCCGAGGCGGCCACGACGATGTCAGCGTCGGCGACGAAGTGCAGCCCGCCTCCGCAACACAAGCCGTTGACGGCCGCAATCACGGGCTTGCGGACGTTTTGGTGCCACGACGTGAAATGCGTAGTGAAGCCCAACATCTGGCCCTCGTAGCGCTGCATCCCCTCGCCGTCGGTGGCGATCTCTGCTACGTCGACGCCCGTCTGAAACGCGCGGCCCTCCCCCGTGTGGACGATCACGCGCACGGCGGGGTCATGGTCGAGTTCGAGCCAGGCGTCGGCCAGTTCGTCGCGCATCCCGTTGTTCATGGCGTTGAGCCGCTCAGGGCGGTTGTTGATCAGCCACCCAACGGGTCCCTCCCGTTTGACGATCAAATGTCTGTACACGCGTACGGCGCCCCTATCGACTTCAGGTGTTTCTTTACGTATCTTATATGTTGCAAAGAGATCTTATATGTTGTAGGACGAATCCCAGACTTGGACAGGCGAACCAGATGGTCCCCGCCGACGAGGCCCCCGCGGACAACGACAGCCTGCGCGTCGAAGTCAGCGCGGGCGTCGGATGGCTCATTTTCAATCGGCCGGCGTCGGGCAACGCGATCAACGCGGCCATGTTCCAGGCGCTGCCCCAGGTGTGGCGTCGGCTCGACGCCGACCCCGACGTGCGCGCGATTGTCGTCACCGGGTCCGGCAAGCACTTCCACACCGGGCTGGACATGGGCGCCCTGGCCCGTCAGCCCGACAGCCTCCGTCGCGCAACCCGCCAAACACGGGAGGCACGGCTGGAAATCACGGGTTGGCACCTCGGTGTGCGCACCCCGGTGGTGGCGGCGGTCAACGGTACCTGCGCCGGTGGCGGGCTGCACTTCGTTGTCGACGCCGACGTCGTGATCGCCAGCTCGAACGCACGATTCATCGACCCGCACGTCAGCGTCGGACAGGCCAGCGCCTGGGAAGCAGTCGGTCTGACCCGACGGATACCCGCCACCGTCGCGAGTCGGTTGGCGCTCATCGGGCGCCACGAGTATCTGAGCGCCGACCGGGCGCGACAGGTCGGCTTGGTCAGTGAGGTTGTCGATCCCGCCGAGCTGCATGCGCGGGCACAATGGATCGCCGAATGCATTGCCGCACAAGACCCGCGCATGGCGGCCGCGATCAAAGCCGCGATGTGGGCCGGCCAGGAGATCGGCAGATCCGCCGCGATGCGCGCCGCGGCGGCGGCCCTTCACGATTGATCCTCGCGGACCAGCCGGAATCGCGGCAGACTCACCGCTCCGGTGTGGTCGAAGAACACCTGGACGGCCCGCCCGATCGCGACGGCGTCGAGATCCTCGGGCGGAAGATCGCTGACCATGCGCACGCCCTCGTCGAGTTCGACGGTGGCGATGACATAGGGCACGCGATCGGCCCACGCTGGCGCGAACGCGCGATGGCTGACGGTGAACGAGTACACCACCCCTCTGCCGGACATCTCGGCCCAGTTCCACGCCGCGCTGCGACACCGCGGACACAGAAATTGCGGGTAGTGCCGGAGGGTGGCGCACTCATCGCAGCGCTGCACGACCAGGCGGTTCTCTGCGGCGGCTGCCCAGAATCCCTCGCTGAGTGCCGACGCGGCAACAAACGGTCGCCCACCGTTGCCGGTCATCGATGCAGAATCACGACGGCACCTTCGTGCATGTCGCCCTCGTTGCTGACCAGGGCCGTCTCACACCCGGGCACCTGACGTTCCGCCGGTACTTCTCGGCGCAATTGTCGAATCGCTTCGATGAAATGGTTGACGCCCGAGACGTGGGCTTCGGACAGCAGCCCGCCGTGCGTGTTCACCGGCAACGATCCGCCCAATTCGATGTGTCCTTCCTCCACGAACGGCCCGCCCTCGCCGCGGGCGCAAAAACCGAGGGCCTCCAGCGTGCCCAGCACGAACCAGGTGAAGCCGTCGTAGAGCTGTGCACAGTCAATATCGGCAGGCTCCAGACCAGCCATCGCGAACGCACGCCGCCCGGCTGAGGCCATGCCCTCGATCAACGTCATCTCGTGCTTCTGGGTGATGGAGGTCGGCGGGTTGCCGTGGCCCTCGCCGAAACCGCCGATGTACACCGGGGGCTTGGCGAGGTCGGGTGCGCGCTGTGCGGTGGTGATCACGATGGCGCCGGCGCCGTCGGATTCCAGCGCACAGTCGAACATCCGAAACGGTGTGGTGATCAGCGGGGAAGCGGCATGATCGGCAAGCGTCATCGGGCGCGCGGCCATGATCGCGTTCGGGTTCAGGTTGGCGTGCCGACGGCACGCGACGGCGATACGCCCGAATTGCTCGCTGGTCGTGCCGAATTCGTGCATGTGCCGCATCGCGGCCTGAGCGAACCACTGCGCGGCGACCAAGCTGCCGTAGGGCCGTTCGAACTCCGCGATCGTCGCAAGCGCGGGCGGCATGGCCGCGGCGTGCGTCGACACCCGCTGATCGGTGTAACCGCGCCTGCCCGCAGGTAGCAACACGCATTTCGCCACCCCGGCGGCTACTGCAAGACACGCGCTTTGGACCGCTGAGCCAAAGCTTGCGCCGCCAGTCCGAAATGCCGCGGTGTAGGCGAGATCAGATAGCCCCAGGTTGATCATGAACTCTTCGGCGCAGCGGCCTGCCAGATCGTGGGGCATGACGGCATCGACGTCACCGGGAGAGAGTCCGGCGTCGTCGAGGGCGGCCAGAGAGGCTTGAAGGTGAAGCTCCAGGCTGGATTTGGTGGTTCCGCGGGTGTATTCCGTCTGCCCGACGCCGACGATGGCGCACGCATCTCGCGTCGGGGGGCCCTGTCCGGTCAGCGTCGA
Source organism: Mycobacterium sp. 94-17 (assembly GCF_035617725.1). Lineage (NCBI taxonomy): Bacteria > Bacillati > Actinomycetota > Actinomycetes > Mycobacteriales > Mycobacteriaceae > Mycobacterium > Mycobacterium sp. 94-17. Next base: position 117,955 of record NZ_JAPIYN010000008.1, on the reverse strand, counting down.
CCTCCCTCGCAGCTGCGTGACCTGCGATCATACATATTATCGCAAAAGTATGGCCAGCCGGAACGTGCAGCTGACTTCACAGCCATACTAAAGATATATAACATTGATGCATAACGGCGAACGAGGAGAGGTTCATGGGCAGGTGTGATGGTCGGGTTGCATTCATCACCGGTGCGGGACGAGGGCAGGGACGCAGCCACGCGGTTCGCCTCGCCGAAGAGGGCGCCGACATCATCGCAGTCGACATCTGCCATGACATCGACTCGGTGAATTACGAGCTGGCATCCCCGGAGGACCTCGCCGAGACGGAACGGTTGGTGAAGGAAACCGGGCAGCGGATCGTCAGCCGCCAGGCCGACGTTCGCGACCTGTCCGAGCTGCGCCGCGCTCTGGAAGATGGACTACAGGAGTTCGGAAAGCTCGACGTGGTGGTGGCCAACGCCGGCATCTTCCCGACGGCGATGGACGACCCGCAACCCAACGACTTCACCGACGCCGTGAACGTCGATCTGGTCGGCGTGCTCAACACAGTGGGTCTGGCGATCCCCCACCTGCGGGAGTACGGGTCGATCATCATGACCGGGTCGACCGCGGCCATGATTCCCAACACCACCGATAACCCCAAGATGGGTCCCGGCGCGGCGGGTTACGGCTGGGCCAAACGGGTGCTGATCGAATACACCACGGAGCTGGCCCTGCAGTTGGCGCCGTGGATGATCCGCGTCAACTGCGTGCATCCGACCAACTGCAACACCCGGCTCCTGCACAACGACGACATGTACGCTGGATTCCGCCCCGATCTGGAGAATCCGACACGTGAAGACGCCGAACCTGCCTTCGTCACGTTCCAGGCGATGCCGATACCGTGGGTGGAACCCCATGACATCTCCGCCATAGTAGTGATGTTGGCGTCCAACGAATCTCGCTTCGTGACGGGCCAGCAGATTCGTGTCGACGGCGGCGCCATCCTCAAGCAGACTGCCGGCGAGGCGACAGCCAACATCGGCCACTGAGCCGGTGAAAACCTCAGCACGGAGGAACAGTACTACGACGTGATGCATCGACGCCCAGCCCAGCGCGCAACGACCGGCGGTCTCCGCGGCGGGTGTACCGTCGCGGCCTTTCCGGTGTCGCTGGCTGGCAGCGATCCAGAGCCATTCTCTCGCAAGCGAATTCGGCGTCATTTTGATCCGCTGAAACCAGGAGGAGCTGCCACGATGACGGCACTTGATTCGGAGTTGTTCCTGCCCGACCCGTCGCCGCGCGAGGTCAGGTACACGATCATTTCCGTCGATGATCATGTGGTCGAACCGCCGCACCTCTTCGACACGTACATGCCGGCCGACCTACGGTCCCGGGCTCCACGCATCATCGCGGGTCCCAACGGGGCCGAAGTGTGGGAGTTCGAGGGCGAGATCTATTCCCAGGTCGGGATGAATGCGGTTGCCGGGCGGCGACCCGAAACGGTCAAGCTCGAACCGTTGCGGTTCGACCAGATGCGTCCGGGCTGTTACGACGTGCATGCGCGGGTCGCGGACATGGACCTCGGTGGCATTTGGGCGATGCTCAACTTCCCGTCGATGATCACCGGGTTCTGTGGTCGGGTATTCGCTCACGCCAAGGACATCGAGGTCGGCAAGGCCGCGGTCAGAGCCTGGAACGACTGGCTGTGGACCGAGTGGTTCCAGGAGTATCCGCAGCGAATCATCCCGTGCGCGCTGGTCTACCTCACTGATCCTACGGAGGCCGCCAGAGAGATCCACCGCAATGCCGCGCGAGGATTCACATCGGTGACATTGCCCGAGCGCCCCCACGCCATCGGGCTACCTAACCTGTGGGACCGGTCGCACTGGGATCCGATCATCAAAGCGTGTGTGGACACCGACACCGTGATTTCGCTTCACGTCGGCAGCTCGGGCGGGTATCCGGCCCCGGCTGGCTCACCGATGTTGCAACTGTGCGCCACGATGTTCGGTCAACTCTCGCTGGGCGCGTGCGCCGAGTGGCTGTGGTCCGGATACCCGTTGGAATTCCCGACCCTCAAGATCGCCATGAGCGAGGGCGGCATCGGATGGGTGCCAATGCTCATCGACCGCCTGGACAACATCGTGGACCGCTCCGGCTACGGGCTGGGCTGGGATCTGCGCCCGGCCGAGGTGCTACGCAGGAACTTCTGGTTCTGCACCATCGACGATCCCTCCACGATCGCGGCACGCCACGTCATCGGCGTCGAGAACATCATGATCGAAACCGACTATCCCCACGGCGACGGCACCTGGCCCGACACCCAAGCGGTCATCGAGCGCTATTGGGGCGACCTACCCACCGACGAGCTGCGGATGATGTGCAGCGGCAACGCCGCGAAGCTCTACCGTTGCCCGCTGCCCGACGTTGTTCTGCCGCGCTGACTTTGACGATGAGGAAGCCATGCATTTCGCCCCTACCGCCGACAAGCTGATCCCGGACCTGACACCCCGAGAAGAACTCGTTCTACTGGCGCGCGCACTGTGGCGCGAAGGCTACAACGACCACCTCGCCGGGCACATCACCGTCAGCCTCGGTGACGGGACCCTACTGTGCAGCCCCTGGCTGCTGACCTGGGATGAGCTGCGCCCATCCGACGTGATCCGGATCGACCTCAACGGCGCTGTGGTGGAGGGTGATTGGCCAGTACCACTGGGCATTCCGCTGCACCTGGAATTGCACCGTGCCCGCGATGACGTACGGGTGGCGATGCACAATCACCCCCATTGGGGAACAGTGTGGAGCGATATGCGCGAGATCCCACCCGCGCTGGACCAGAGCTCCAGCCTTGGCGGCGGCGAACTCGTTCTGGTGGACGAATACGCTGGATCTGTCGACAACGCCGTGGCCGCGCGCAGCACTGTGGCGTCGATGGGAAGCGCGGACATGGCTCTGCTGGCCGGCCACGGGGTCTTCGTGCTTGGGTCCACGGTGCGAGCCGTGCACCAGCGTGCGGTCGCACTCGAGCAGCGTTGTCGTCACGCATGGTGCGTCCGCGCGGCCGGCGCGGAGCTCGACTCACCCCTGCCGGCATGGTTCAGTGAAATGTTCCGCAACTCCGACGGCAACGGGTTCCTCGGATTCTGGGAGGCAATGGTCCGCGCCGAACTGCGGGCGGACCCGACGTTGCTTGATGCCACCGAGCCGCACGCCCGCTGATCCGGCAAACCGTTGCACCCGAGCAGTTTTGCGTGTGGGCGCAACGGTTGAGGCCGATCAGCTCAAGTTCCAGGCCACCGTTTTGGTCTCCAGGTAGGTGTCGAACCCCTCTGGGCCGCCCTGGCGGCCGATGCCGCTGGACTTGTAGCCCCCGTAGGGCGCATCCGGGGCGTAGAAGATACCGCCATTGATCCCGACGGTGCCTGTCCGCAGCTTGCGCGCGAACTCGAATGCCCGATCCTGCGACGCCGACACCACACCGCCGGACAAACCGTATTGGCTGTCGTTGGCGATCTTTGCGGCATGATCCTCGTCGTCGTAGGGAATCACACACAACACCGGGCCGAAGATCTCCTCTTGGGCGATGCGCATTGCATTGTCGACGTTGGTGAACAGTGTCGGTTCGACAAACCACCCCTTAGGCAGGTGCGGGGGCTTACCGCCACCCAGCACCAACTCGGCGCCCTCCGACTTGCCGATGTCGATGTAGTCCAACACTCGCTGACGTTGCTTGGCGCTGATCTGCGGGCCCATCATCATGTTCGGGTCGGTGGGGTCGCCGTAGGGCACGTTCTTCATCGCTTCGGCCAGAAGTGCGGTGGCCTCCTCGAGTCTGGCGCGCGGCACCAGGATGCGAGATTGGTTGGCGCAGAACTGACCACCGTGGGTGCAGCTGGCCATGCCGGCTTGGGGTAGCGCCGCTGCCAGGTCGGCGTCATCGAGGAACACGCCCGCGGACTTACCGCCGAGTTCGAGCACCACGCGTTTCATCGTAGGCGCACCCTTTTCGACAATCCGCTTTCCCGTTGCACTGGACCCGGTGAACGAGATCATGTCCACTTTCGGCGAAAGAGTGAGTTCCTCGCCGACGAGATGGTCCGATGAGGTCACCACATTGAAGACCCCCGGGGGAATGTCGGTCTTCGCAGCGATCAGCCGTCCGATTCGCGTCGCATTGAACGGGGTATCCGGCGCTGGTTTGAGAATCATCGCGTTACCCGTGGCCAGGATCTGGCCGATCTTCAAGGTGGCGAGATCAAACGGGAAATTCCACGGAACAATCGCGCCGACGACGCCCATCGCCTCCTTCCACACTCGACGGCCACTGTTGACGCCGTACAGGGTGGCGGGCGGAAGCTCACGCTCCCAGGCGAATTCGCCGATCATTTTGATCGGCCACTGGATGTTGTCGTCGATCGGGCCGTCAATCTGACCGCCGTAGGTGAGCATCACCGGCGACCCGGACTCGGCGACAAGCTCGGTACGCAACTCCTCGCGTTCAGACTCCAGGGCAGCCTGCAGCTGCTGTAGGCACCTGATGCGAAACGGTCGGTTGGTCGACCAGTCCGTGCTGTCGAAGGCGGTGCGCGCAGCGTCGATCGCTCGCTGCATGTCGGTCGCATCGGCGTCGGCTACCTGCCCGATCGTCTCCTCGGTCGCTGGATTGACATTGTCGAAGGTCTTTCCGCTTGCCGCATCGACGAGTTCGCCGCCAATGAGCATTCTGCTCTCGCTGACAGCGGTCGGAGTCTGGGTCATGCTGCGTCCTCTCTAATCTGATGTCGCCCAAATGATGGCGCGTTCGGGGCAGGACTCAACGGCGTGCTCGAGCCGATCTTTCGGCACCGAGTCGATGTTCTCGGACTTGACGACCGCCAAGTCGTTTTCGTCATCGAAATCGAAGGCTTCGGGAACTAACATCAGGCAACGCGCATGCCCCTGACACAATCCCGGATCGACGTGTAATTTCACGGTCCGGCCGCGATCTTCGGGCCGGATGTGAATTCCACCGGCAGACTTCGAACCGCGTATATATCGCCGCCATCCTCGAAGCGGTCGACCGGTCCCAGCATCCGGTAGTCCGGAAGCCGTTCCAAGACCACCTTCAACATGATCTCGTTGAGCACGCGTGCGTAGTTCGACCCCAGGCAGCGATGGGTGCCGACCCCGAATGCGAAGTGCCGGTTGGCTCCTCGATCCAGCCGCACGTCTTCGGGCTCTGGGAACCTATTCGGATCCCATCCCGCCGCGGGGAAGAACAGCACGATGCGATCACCCTCACGCAGTTGCTCGCCGCGAAACACCGTGTCACGCGTTACGTGGCGGAACAGACCCATCAGCGGGCTGTCGTGCCGCAAGAACTCTTCGACCGCGTCGGGCAGCCGCTCGGGATGGTCGATCAGCTGCTGGCGCAGCTGCGGATTCTGCGCGAGGTGAACGAACGCACTGCCGGTCAGCCCGCTGGTGGTGTCCATACCGCCCAGAAGCAACAGGGTTGCGTAATTGCCGAGTTCATCGTCGGTGAGCAGCCTGCCGGTTTCCGTTTCGGTGTACATCATGTGGCTTGTCAGGTCGTCTGTGCGCTTCTCCCGGCGTTTGGCCAGCTCGACGCCGATCTGCTCGTTCATCTTCATGAACGCCCGGTACGTCTTGTCCGGGTCGGCCATTCTGTCGTGCATCGTGGTGTGGGTCCACTCGATCCACTCCGGCCACCGGCTTTCGTCCCACCCGAGCTTGCGCAGGATCATGATGGCGGGCAGCGGCGTCGCCAAATCCTCGATCAGGTCGGCTTTCCCGCTTTCGATGAACTTGTCGACCAACTCGTGCGCGGTGGCCTCCAGCGAATCGGTGCTCTTCTTGGCCTGCCCAGGCGAGAGGGCGGGCAGCGTAAGTTTGCGGTATTCGCCGACCTGCGGCGGGTCGTAGTCCAGCGGGATCAGCGGTGCCACGGTCGCCACCTGAGGCACCCCCTTGCGAGGGCCCCACGCCGAGCTGAACAGGTCGGTGTCGTGGGCGATCTCATAGACGGCGTCGTAGCCGAAGGCCATCCAATATCCGCCGTTTACCCTGGACCACACCATCTCTCGGCCCGTCGCGAATAGCTCTTTGAACACCTCGGGGCGCTCGTCGCGGAACCGCTGACCGTGGTGGTCCAGATCGACCTCGTAGCGTGGCCGCACGGTGGTTTGACTGGTCGTCATCTGGTTGCCTTTCGATCGACCGAATCGGTCAGAGTTTGAGCTCGAGCAGGCGGATCGCGTTGCCGCGCGCCAGCTTGTCGATCTGATCTTGCCGAAGATGGCCGAACTGCTCAGCGGCCTGCTCGCGGGAGTACGGCCAGGTGCCGTCCTGGTGCGGATAGTCGGTTTCGAAGATCGCGTTGCTTTCGCCGACCTCGGCGAGCATCTTGATGCCGATCGCGTCTTTGAAAAACGTGCTGAAGATGTGCTCGTAGTAATACGACGACGGCCGTTCGGCGGTGAACTCATGACTGCGGCTCCAGCCGCGGTGTGTCTCCCAGACGTCATCGATGCGCTCGAGAAGGTAGGGAATCCAGCCGATTTGGGCCTCTGCGAAAAGCACCTTCAAGTTGGGGTAACGCGCGAAGATCCCCGAGTACAGGTAGTCGGCCATCGCTCCAACGCTGTTGCCGAAGATGATGGTGCCTGCCACGGCTTCGGGGGCGTCGGGGGAGGTCTGCGGTGTCTTGGTGCCCGATCCGATGTGGCAGCACACGACGGTGCCCGTCTCGTCGCACGCCTGGAAGAACGGATCCCAGTAACCGCTGTAGATCGACGGCAACCCGAGATAGGGGGGAATTTCACTGAACGCGACGGCTTTGACGCCGCGCGCGGCATTTCTGCGCACCTCCTCGGCCGCCAGGCCGACGTCCCACAGCGGTATCAGACATAGCGGAATCAACCTGCCATCGCTCTCCCCCGCCCACTCCTCGACCTGAAAGTCGTTGTAGGCCTTCACACACAGCAGCGACAGCTCCTTGTCCTTGCCACGCATGAACAGCTGGCCGCAGAAGCGCGGATAATTCGGAAAGCACATTTGAGCTTCGACGCCGTTGAGATCCATGTCGGCGATGCGGTCTTGTGGCTTCCAGCAGCCGGGGCGCATCTCATCCATCGTGACGCCGTCCAACGAGATCTCGTCAGCCGAGAATCCTGCCGCTGCGATCAGACGCTTTACCGAGTACTTGTGATCTTCGTAGAACCACCACGCGATCGGCTTTCCCTCAGTGCCGGGCTCTTCGATATAGTTCCCGCCGTCCAAACGAGGCTTGCCCATCGGCAGGTACTCGACACGGGGCCCGATCTCCTTGTACTTGGCGGGCAGTCTGCTCGACCACAGATCGGGTGGCTCCACCAGATGGGCGTCGAGGTCGACTATCCGAGGGATCCGCGCGAGCTGCTCATCGGTTACGTCGGGTTTTACGTCAGACGCCGTCATCGATACCTTCCATCTTATATTCTGATGTCCGCATTCTATATATCGAACGACACATGCGAAAGAGTGTCTACCCGCGCACTCGCGGCGCGACATCGGTCAGCAGACATTCGGTGTGCTTCTCATCGAATCGGCTGGGCATCAAGACGATGTGTTGTACCCCGGCGTCGACATACTCAAGCAACCGGGACACCACGTCTTCGACGGTTCCCGCGGCGCCAACCCGCGCGACCAGGTCGGTGAAATCCTGGTTGTAGGCGCCGCCGAGCGCCGCGGCCGCCGACCGGCGGGCCGCCCCAGCGTCGTCATCGACGCACACGGGCACGTAAACTGCCCAGGTGAAATCGGTGAGTTCACGGTCGTTTTCGCCGGCAAGCTCCTTGATGTAGGCCGCAGACTGGGCGTACTTGCGGGGTGAGTACATATACGGCATCCAGCCATCACCGATAATCGCTGCGCGTCGCATCGCCGCGGGCTGGCGCCCGGCGACGACGACCGGCGGGCCGTTCGGTGTGTGCGGCGGCGGGTTGAGCCGGATGTCTGCCATCGAGAAGAACTCACCGCGATGGTTGACCGGCTGGCCGCTCCACAGATGGCGCATGACATTGATGGCCTCGTCGGTACGCCGGCCGCGACCGGCCAACGGCACCTGGCAGGCCTCGAACTCCGGGGGATGCTCACCGCCGACACCCACCCCGAGCACAAGCCTGCCACCACAGACGCGGTCTAGGTCGGCGATCTGTTTGGCGATCACCGCAGGCTGATACAGCGGCAGCACCAATACCGCGGTCCCCACCGTGACCGAGACGGTCTGCTCGACCAGTCGTGCGAGCCACACCATGGTTTCGGGAGTCGGTGCCGGAAACACCACATGCCCACCCACCCACAACGAATCGGCGCCTAGCTTCTCGGCCAGCGCAACCTGCGCACCGTCCTGAGGTGCCACCATGCCGACCCGGACCGTCATCTCGCCGCGCTCTCGAATGCCAGGCCTTCCGCCTCACCGGAGGCGCGCCACTGGCGCAGGATCTCGAAATACTTCAGTGCGCCACCGCCATAACGGTTGGCTGGAATCCCGTTGGGGTTATTCGCATCTCCCTCGCTATTGAAGTAGCTCGGTGTGCACTCGGCCTCGAACGCGTTGCTGGGTGCTTTTTCGCGCATCTCGTCCTGCCAGCTGTCCTCACCGGCTCGCGTCACATCGACCACACCGCCGTGATCCAGCGTCAGCGCGATGACCGCAGCGACGTGATCGGCCTGCTCGGTGGCGACGTGAGTCACGCAGACCGTCGCACCGGCCTGCATCGCGCCCATGAAGAAGCAGTTCGGGAAGCCGTGGGACTGCATCCCGAAGAACGTCCGCGGACCTTTGGCCCACCGCTCGGAAAGTCGTACGCCGCCGCGGCCGGCGAGGTCGAAGTGCGCGCGCTCCCAAAACGCGGTGCCGATCTCGAAGCCCGTGGCAAAGATCAGGCAGTCCAGATCGATCTGGTGATCGCCGGCCAGCACGCCGTGCGCGGTGAACCTGTCGATGCCCCGGCCGTCGGTGTCGACCAACGTGACGTTGGGACGGTTGAACGACTGCAAATATTCGTCGTGAAAACATGGGCGTTTGCAGAAGATCCGGTACCAAAACTTCAGCGCCTCGGCGGTTACGGGATCCCGGACGATGGAGGCGACACGCGCGCGCAGCTCGTCGGCCTTCTGGTAGTCACAGAGCTCGAGGAATTCAGCCATTTCGGCGCGCTCCAGCGGACGCCCCAGCCGCTCGGACATCCGCCGGGCCGCCAGTGGGGTCACCGACGGGAAGAGGTCGGTCCAGGCATCGTCGACCAGGTCGACGTCTTGATAGCCGCCGCTGACCAAAGTGGTGAAGTTCTCCAGTCGTCGGCGCTGCCAACCCGGGGTCAGCGTCGCCGCCCACGACGGGTCGGTTTCGCGGTTGCCGCGCACCCCGACGATGGCAGGTGTGCGCTGGAAGACGTAGAGGTGTTTGGCTGACTCGGCCAGCTTCGGCACGCACTGAATAGCCGTGGCGCCGGTGCCGACGACGCCGACGCGTTTGTCGGAGAGGCCGGTGAGATTTCCGGTGATGTCGCCACCGGTGTATCCGTAGTCCCATCGGCTGGTGTGAAACGTGTGCCCGCTGAACTCGTTAATCCCCGGCAAGGCAGGTAATTTCGGCACGGTCAACGGGCCGCTGGCGAGCACGAGGAATTGCGTGGTGATGCTGTCGCCGCGGTCGGTGCGCACCGTCCACCGCTTGGACTCGTCGTGCCAGGACGCGCTGCGAACCTCGGTGGAGAACAGCGCGTCGTCATACAACCGGTACGCACGCGCGATGCGCTGTGCGTGCTCGAAGATCTCCACCGCCGATGAGTACTTGTGCTTGGGGATATAGCCGAGCTCTTCGAGCATCGGGATGTAGGTGTAGGACTCCACGTCGCACATGGCACCTGGATAGCGGTTCCAGTACCACACGCCGCCGACATCGCCGGCGTGTTCGATCAGGCGGATCCGCGCAAGGCCCAACGCGCGTAGTCGGGTGCCGATGAGTAATCCGGAGAACCCCGCACCGACGATGACGGCGTCGACCTCGTCGTGCATCGACGGCCGAGTGAAATCGGGATCGGTGTACGGATCGTCGACTCCGCCGGAAAACTCCGCAGAGACCTGTACGAACTGCGTCAGACCGCGCGCGTTGAAGCGTTTGTCGCGCTCCTGCCGGTATTTCTGCCGCAGTCCGGCCACGTCGATGTCGGCCGCCTGCATCGCCTGGATCAGGTCGGCGCCCAGTGACGTCATCGCCATCTCATCAGTTCGCCCACGCAGGCAGGTCCAATTCCCATCGATCATACGTTCTGCACAATATGTCCAACCAGTGCCGTTGACAGCAGGCTACAGACTATAACTATATTAAGATAGATGTAGTAGGGCCATCTGGCTCACGACCGTCTGGAGGGTTCGTGGACATCGCTGGCAGCAAGGTCGTCGTCGTCGGTGGCGGATCGGGTATGGGCCGCGCATCGGCCGTGCGGTTGGCCACCTGCGGGGCATCCGTGGCGATCCTCGACCGCGACCCTGAACCGGGTAAGGCGGTGGCGACCGAGGTGGGTGGCACCTTTCACCAGGTAGACGTCACCGACTTCGACGGCTTCGAGCAGATTTTCGCCGACGCGGTGGATAGCCTCGGTGGTTTGCATGTGGCCGTCACCACCGCCGGCGGGCAGCGCACACCCGACGGTGTGCTCGCACGCCGAACGCTGTCCAAAGACGGACCACACGACCTTGATGCCTTCCGGTATCTGCAAGACCTGAACACCGTGGGAACCTTCAACGTCAGTCGTCTGGCCGCGTTCTGGATGAGCAGCAACGAACCCGTGAACGACGAACGAGGCGTCATCATCAACACGTCCTCAATCGCCGCCTACGAAGGACAGATCGGCCAAATCGGTTACGCTGCAGCCAAAGCGGCCATCGCGGCCATGAGCTTGACGATGGCCCGCGACCTCGGCTCACTGGGAATCCGGGTGCTGGCCATTGCGCCAAGTCTGTTCATGAGTCCAGCGGCCCGGGCGAATCTCACCCCGGAGTGGCAGGCCAGCCTGCTGGGCAACGCCGCCTTCCCCAAACGACCGGGCGAACCCGAGGAGTACGCCCAGCTCGTCGAGGCGATTGTCACCAACCAGATGCTGAACGGTCAATGCATTCGCCTCGACGCGGGAAATCGCTTCGGCTCCAAGTGATCTAAGTGAGCCGGTTGGGACGGAGAGGACGCAAGCCACAGTGACCGTCGACCACGCAGACGCCGAGCTGCTCGGCGAAACCGTCCGGGCGGCGATGCGTCAGCTCAGTTCGTCCGAAGCCGTGCGCCGGGCGATGGCGACGACCGGTGGCTGGGAGGCGCCGCTGTGGAGGCGGCTATCAGGTGAGTTGGGGCTGGCCGGACTGGCGACACCCGCCACCTATGGCGGCGCAGGAGCCGGATTCGTCGAACTCGCCTACGCTTTCGAAGAAACCGGCGCCAGCCTGCTGTGTGCGCCGTTCTTCGGTACCGCTGCACTCGCGCTGCCGCTGTTGCTGGCGGCCGGGGATGAGGATGTGCTGACCACATTCGCCCCTGATTTGGTGGCCGGCGAGCTGACCGCGACCGCGGCATTGCTTGAAGACGACGGTCTGTGGGCGCCGACCGGCGGCGCGATGACCGCTCGCCGACACGACGATCAGTGGCTGTTGGACGGCACCAAGAACTACGTGATCGACGGGACAACTGCCGGGCTGGTCCTGACGGTGGCCATCACCGACGACGGGCCCCAGATCTTCGCTGTGGTCGCCCAGGCACTCGGGCTGCAGCGGCAGCGTCTCGTCAGCCTCGACCAGACCCGCAAGTTGGCGCGCCTTGTCTTCGATGGCACACCGGCACGGCGCCTAAAGTGCGCCGCTCCCGCAGTTGCCGTGCATCGCGCCATCGCCGTCGCGCGCGCCATGATGGCCGCCGAGCAAGCGGGGGGAACTCGCCGATGCCTGGACGTCACAAAGGAATACGTTCAGACCCGATACCAGTTCGCGCGCCCGGTGGGCAGCTTTCAAATGGTGAAAGAACGGTTGGCTGACATGCTCATCCAAACCGAATCTGCTCGCTCGGCGGCCTACGCTGCCGCACGGGCACTCGACGACGACGCCGACGTGCTGCGCACCACCCTGGCCGCCCGCATTGTCTGCAACGATGCCTATACCTTCGTGACCGCACAGATGATCCAATTGCACGGAGGAATCGGTTTCACCTGGGAACACGATGCGCATCTGTACTTCAAGAGGGCACGCAGCAGCGCCCAACTACTGGGTGACACGCATGTCTGCATCGAAGAGCTCGCCGCAGAGTTGGCCGCGGCCGCCAACGGGTCGCTCCGGTGATCGACCTGCGCGTGCTCGCCGGCACCGACACCTCACCCCAAGACGCATCCGCCGCCGCCCTGGCATGGGTCGAACAGCACGTGCCGGAAAGCTGGCGTGTGGCGGCCCTCCACGGCGGCCCGGCAGCTGTTCGCGGCGTACGCACGCCCACCGAATATCGCAGCTGGTATCCAGAATTCGGGCGCTCGGGGCTGGCGGCACCGATGTGGGCGACCGAGCATGGCGGGCTGGGGTGGGGTCGGAAGACCGCGCGCGCAGTCGAACAAGTACTGGCGCCATATCATCTGCCACGCTTGAATCCGCTGGGACTGAACCTGGCCGCACCCGCGCTCTTCGCGCACGGATCCGAGGCGCAGCGGCGCCGGTTCCTCCCGAAAATCGTCACCGCCGAGGAGATCTGGTGCCAGCTGTTCAGTGAGCCGGGATCCGGCAGTGATCTGGCATCGCTGTCCACGCGTGCCGACCGTGACGGCGAAGACTGGGTTCTTAACGGTCGCAAGATCTGGACGACATGGGCCGACCGCGCACATTTCGCGGTCTGCCTAGCCCGCACCAACCCTGATCTGCCCAAGCACCAAGGCATCACCTATTTTCTGGTTGACATGCACCAGCCAGGTGTTCAGGTGCATCCGCTGCGTCACATCGGCGGTGAGGTCGAATTCTTTGAAACCACCATCGACGGGGCGCGCGTGCCTGACGCCCACCGGGTCGGCGACGTCGGTGCAGGCTGGAAAGTCGCTCAGGCGACACTCTCTGGCGAGCGGCAAATGGTGTCGGGCAGTGGGTCCGGCGGGGTCGATCGCATCGGCGGCACCGGCGTTTCACGTCTCATTGAGGACGCGTGTGCGCGCGCAGACGCTGCATTGCCCAACTCCTGGCTGGATGCCGCCGTGCGGGATCGCTTGGTGCGACTGTGGTGTGAGGAGCAGGTGCGCGGGTGGACCAACCTTCGAATTCGGGAACGCTTGGCCAATAACCTGGCTCCAGGGCCGGAGAGCTCGATCGGCAAGGTCCACGGCGCCGACCTCAACCAGCGTATCCAGGCCGCCGCCGCAGAACTGCTGGGCCCGGCGGGGATTGCCTGGTCCGGCGACTCCGACGATCCGGACACATTCGCTGCCACTATGCCGCCGCAGGTTCGTGGCATGCTGCGAAGCCGCGCCAACACAATCGAAGGCGGCACGACCGAAGTGAACAAGAACGTCCTCGCCGAGCGTGTGCTCGGGCTCCCTAAAGAGACCGACCCGTGGCGGGGTAAACCATGGCGCGAGCTGCCCCGCAGCTGAGACTATGACTGATAACCCAACAATCGGAATCGTTCTGGTGCACGGAGCCTTTCACGGCCCGTGGTGTTGGGAAAAGGTCGTGCCGCTGCTTCGCGCTGACGATGTGACCATCGCGGTGCCTGACCTGTATCGGAGCGCTACCCCGGCGGATCCGGGGTCGGTGCAGGCCGAAGTGGACCGACTGGCCCAGAACGGCCCGGTGCTGGTGTGCGGTCATTCCTTCGGCGGCTACCCGATCACGAAGCTCGATCCGGCGACGGTCGCGCGGTTGGTGTATCTATGCGCGTTCGTCCCAGACGACCGGGAGTGGTTCCACGACTTGCCGATGTTCCCCCATTTCTTCGAGATGGTCACCGTCGGCGAGGACGGTGTGATGACCACCCGGCCCGAACGCGCCCGCGAGCTGTTCTACAACGACTGCACCAACGACGATGCGGCATGGGCGATTCCGAACATGTGCAGTCACACCATGGACGGCGCCAGCGCAGTGATACCTCAGCCCGCCTGGCGGGAGGTTCCCAGCCTTTACGTCCGTTGCGGAGTGGATAACGTCCTCACCCAGGAGTACACGGACGCCGCGATCGCCCACGTCGGTCGCGGGGTTCGCATCCCGACCGGGCACTCTCCGATGATCTCGCGCCCAGACCTGGTGGCTGCCCTGCTCATGTCCGAAGTCGAGGCCCTTCGCCGCTGACCCGTTGTCATCGGCCGCCGGTGTTGTCGCCGGTTCGGCGGGCCGCCGGACGGCCGGCCAGCGCTGCGGCAGCGGACGGGTGCGCACGCGCCGCGGCCACCAGAACCAGCGACCGAACAGCGCGGCGATGACGGGGTCATGAACTATCTCACCGCAAAGGTCCGAATTGTCCGCGGTATCAACGGGTACATGCCGACACGTCGGTTGCTCGTGGCTAGGTCACCGCCGCCACAGTTCGGCCGCTCACCGCAGCGGCTCGCTCATCGGGCTGCCCTCGATACACCCACAGACCATACACCTCTTATGCTCTGTAATATCGGATGAATCGTAAGCGGCGCCGAGGTGTGAGAGCAAGGTCGGCCAGAACCACCCACTAGCCACGCTATTGGTTGTCCAGTGTGGTTGACGTGAAACGTCGACGTTTCAACCACCGACATACACTTCGCGATGATCGTGTGGCGAACGCGGAAAAGCTGCCATGCCATTCCGTGCGGGCTCCCTCAGTGCCGCCGAGACACAACCAAGCCGTCGACGGCGACCACTCCCCCGCCTTCGGGCAGGACCATCAGCGGGTTGACATCCAGTTCGGCGATGTCGTCACCGAGGTCAAGTGCCAGTCGCTGGATGTTCAATAACACGTTGACGACCGAGCCGACATCGCCCCGCGGTCGGCCTCGCGCACCGGAGAGGAGTTTGGCTGACCGCACCCCCATCACCATCCGCTCGGCCCATGCGCGAGTGAACGGCGGCACACCGAACGCCACATCGGCAAAAACTTCCACAAAGATGCCGCCGAGCCCGAACATGACCACTGGGCCGAACGGTTCTTGGCGACTGATGCCGACGATCGCCTCGGCCACCGGATCGGTCACCATCGCCTGCACTACGACCCCGCGCAGCGTCGCGGCCGGGGCTACCTCAGCGGCACGATTCATAAGATGCTGGTAGGCATCGGCGGCCTGTGCGGTCGTGACGCCGACCCGAACAAGGCCGAGGTCGGATTTGTGGGCGATGTCGGGAGAGAGCACTTTGAGAACGGCCAAGCCGCCGAGACGGTCGACCGCGCGGGTGGCCTCGCCGGCCGAGGCGGCAACGTACTCCTCCACGCACGGGATGCCGTAGCCGCGCAGCAGTTCCTTGGCTGCCACCTCGTCCAAGGTCGGTGCGGCCGCGAGCATTCGCCGTCCCCGGTCGGCGAACTGCAGCGGGGGCGCGGAAAGCATCCACTGCGTGCTCTCGAATGAGGTGACGAATGTGCGATGGTTGAGCAGGGACTTCACCCCAAGCACCGCAGCGGTAAGAGAGTGGAACAAGGGAATACCGTGTGCGCATAGCGTGCGATAGCCATCGTTGTCTCGGATCGGCGACATCCACACCACGACAATCGGTTTGGTTGATGTTGCGTGCAGATGGACGATGTCGCGGGCCAGCGGCTCGATCATGCCCGGAAACACCCCGGTGATCGGAATCATCACAACATTGACTTTGGGGTCGGCCAGCACGATCTCCAGGGTCGCCTTGCCCGCCGGCGTCGCCGTCAATGTGCCACCGGTGTCCACGGGATTGTCCATCCGCAGGATCGCCGGGATGTGTTGGGCCAATGCCGACACCGTCGCTTCAGAGAAGCGCGGCACCGGAAGGCCGGCTGCGGCGCACAGGTCGACAAGGTGTGCAGCGGTGCCGCCAGAGAGGGTGTAGATCGCGACTCCGTCGGTGCCCGTGGGCCGCGGCGCATGACAGAACAAACCCGATATCTCGATGGCTTCATCGAAATCGTCGACACGGATGACGCCGCTTTGTTCGAACGCGGCGTCGTGTACGACATCGGATCCGGTCAGGTGCCCGGTGTGGGCCTGCGCCATCGCCTGGCCCTCCTGTGAGCGGCCGACCTTGATCGCGACGATCGGAACATGATGTTGTGCAGCAGATTCCGCAGCGAGCATCATCGTGCGCCCGCTCTTGAAACCCTCCACATAGGTGACGATCGCGCCGGTATCAGGCAGCGTGGCGTAATGCTTGACGAAGTCGGCCCATTCCAGGTCCGCCTCATTGCCGAGGGTGGCCCATGACTGAATGCCGATACCGTACTGTTGCCCCTGCGAGATGGGCCGACCCTGGAACCCGGACTGGGTGACGATGGCCAGCTTCTTTCCCGGCAGATCGCTGCGCCACGGCTCGAAGATGTTGAGGTTCGTGTTCGGGCCGATGATGCGGGTGCGATCGTTGGCGAGAGCCGCCAGTTCGCATTCGGCGCGGATCCCCTCCTCGGTGCCTAATTCGGCGAACCCGGCCGAGAAGACGATCACGAACCGTACCCCCTTGGCCACGCAGTCGCGCACCGCCGGTAAAACGTCGCGCACCAGGACGCAGGCCACATCAACGTCACCGTCGACATCGACGACCGACGTCACCGCCGGCGTGCCCAAGATCTCGGCCTTGGTGGGATGGACTGGAATCACCTGGCAGTCCAGGGGTTCCAATCTTTCCTTGAAAAACAGCCACTGCGCGCGCTGCTGGCTGCCCTCCCGATCGGTGGCGCCGATGAAGACCGCCCGTTTGGGCGCAAACAGGGCCTCCCAGTCGACATGCCGCAGCGCGACCGGTGCTTGCGCAGCATCCATGCCGGCGGTCATTGAAACCCCCCTCCTACGTCAGGCGCTGAACGACGCGATGATGGCGTCCACTGCGGCGGGTAAAGCATTGGCAGGCGGGTCGGGTAGCCGCACCGGGCCTCGTTCCCGACTCGGCAGCAGGATGGTCGCCGATGCGCGGGTGGTCTCGACGCCGCGCTGGTTGACTGCGCGCAGTCCCATGTCTACTGCGGGTCGGTCACCATCGGCCAGAAATGACCGAACGATCGTTCCCGAGATCCACTGCGTGTCACCAACGTAATTGAACGAGCGGAAGCTGCACTCGAACTTCCACAGCCATGCGTCGTCGCCCATCCAGTTCGTCAGGGCGTGGATTAGCCACGTTTCGCGCATCCGGCCGTAGTCGAATGTGGTCGGATTGCCTGAGCGGCGGGCGAACTCGGGATCCCAATGCACACGCTGCATCACGTCGGGGATGTTCAATTCGTCGCGGTGATAGAACCCCGGCACACGGCGGTGGTTGGCCACCCCCAATTCCAGTGCGCGCACGTTGTACAAACCCATCCCCATGCCGACGTGCCAGCAGACGATGTCGGTGACACGGAGTGGTCCCTTCACCACCGGACCCAGGGAGTCGCCAACGCCGACGTCTTCCCAGTATCTCGGGTCGGCACCGCGGGGCCGGTGGGCCAGCGCGGCGTCCTCGATCGCGGTGATTTCCTCGTCGGTATACACGTAGGGCTCGATCTCGGCGTGCTTCTTCTTTTCTCGCGCCTTGCGTCGCTCGGTGCGGATCATGAGTTTGTACTGCGCCGACAGCGGAGCGCCGTCCGCGGTCGCGAACACCTGCCCGGTCCACTCGTGCACGGCGCGCCCGGCGAAGTCGCTGCTCTTTTCGAGTACGCCGACTAGGGTGTCGCGACGCCGGCACTGCACGCCCGGGTGCAGCGGGGCCCACCATTCTCGGCGGCTGCTGGAGTAGAACGCGTGCACGCCGCGCAACGGGTCGCCCTTAAGCAGATCCCGTTGTTGCGGTGTCACCTCGATGTCGTCGTTCTCACCGATCAGTGAATCACCACCGACCAGGGGCGGCGGTGCGATCGGCCGGCCCCAGCGGGTGCCGGACGCGTAATCACGATCGCCCCACAACGGGTTGTCGTCGCCGTAGCAGTTGGCGACATTGCGGAAGGCGTCCACGCCCGGTTCGCGGTAATGCGGTGGTGCGGGATTGCGCACCGGGAGTCCGATCCGACTGCGCAGCCTGGCGATTCCGTCGTCGGTGATGACACCATAGGTCGAGTCGTCGGCTCGCCGTGAGCGTGATCTCGACGCGGCTACGTCTGTGTCGGTCATCGTTTCTCCTTAACCGCGCGGCAGTCCCAGTAGGCGCTGCGCGACGATATTGCGTTGTACTTGCTGGGTGCCGCCGTACACCGACTGCGCGCGCGAATACACGTAGTCGTTGAAGGCACCGAAGTCGTTGACGTCATCGGCGGCGTTCCGCACGAGATCAGCACCGCGGATATCGGCGATGGTGTGATAGAGACTCTGTTCGACTCGGGTGGCCAGCAATTTGCCGATCGATGACTCCTCACTCGGCGTGTCCCGTTCACGGGCGGCCAACGAGCGCAACACGTGCCAGTGCAGCACCCGCAGTCCGACGCGGCCGGCGGCCAGCGCGCGACGAGCGACGTCGTCAGCGACCAGCCGCCCGGTTCGGATGTCGTCTTCCACGCCGGTGACATCGCGTTCGAACCTGGCCACCCACCCCATGTCGGCTGGCCCGCGTTCGTAGACCAGCATCTGCATGGCGATCGCCCATCCTTGACCGCGCTCGCCGATGAGATTGGCGGCATCGACACGCACACCGTCGAAGTACACCTCGGCGAATTCGTTGCCGCCGGTGGCCATGGTGATCGGAAGTGCTTGTATACCTGGGCTCTCCATATCGACCACCAGCATCGAAAGACCGCCGTGTCGTGGCTGGTCGGCTTCGGTCCGCGCCAACAGCAGACACCACCGTGACCATTGGGCGCCGCTGGTCCAGATCTTGTGACCATCGACGATGAAATGCATTCCGTCGTCGCTGGCGCGAGCAGAGGTTCGAATCGCCGCCAGATCCGAACCGGCGCCCGGCTCGCTGAAACCCTGGCACCACCACTGGCTGCAATCGAGCAGCCCTGGCAGAAACCGCGCCCGTAGCTCGTCGTTGGCGAAATCGGCTATGGCATGGGCGATGTGGCCGACCGGGGGCGGTGCAGGTGCTCCAGCAGCGGCCAGTTCCTCGTTGACCACCGCCTCGTAGCTAGCCGGCAGTCCACGTCCGCCGAACTCGGTGGGAAGGGAGACCCCCACGTAACCGGCCTCTGCCAGGGTTCGATACCACGGCCGGTTGGACTCGGCGTAGCCCACCGCACCGGCGTCTGGAATCGTGACGGATGCCAACCACCGACGCAGCGCGGCCCGGAATTCGGCGACGTCGGGCGCATCCGCGAAATCCACTACCGCACCCCATTTCCGGTCTCAGCTGAAGCCAGTGCATCGAACTGCACCTGCTCATCGCCAAACAGCTGGCGGTCCAGACGCACTCGGCGTAGCCACAGATGACAAGGCGACTCCCAGGTCTGCGACATGCCGCCGAACACCTGCATGGCCGCTTCGACTACCTCCACGCCGACACTGGAAGCGAACGCTTTGGCGGTGCGCGCCGCCTGCAGGGCATCGCCGACCGCCAGCGTCTCCACGGCCCAGCCGGCGTACCACACCGCGCTGCGGGTGGCTTCGACCGACACCAGAGCATCGGCCAGTAGGTGCTGCACCGCCTGGAAACTTCCGATCGCCACCCCGAACTGCCGGCGGATCTTCGCGTGTTCGACTGCGCTGTCCAGAGCCGCCCCCATGATGCCGAGCAGATCGGCGGCAACAGCGGTCATCGCCATCGCCGTCAAGCGATCACGTGCCTCATCGGTGATGCCGGACGTCGCCGCACAGTCCTGTGACGTCGTGCTCAGCGTTGCCGTGCTCCGGGTGAAATCGACAGTGGGCACGCTGCGTTCGACGCCATGATGCGCCAGCATGCGAGGCGCGAGAACCAACGCCGATGACACCCCGGCCGCGTCCCACGCCAACGCGTCGTCCGCGGGTCCGGCGAACGCGGTGAGGTCGGCGGTGACGGCCATCGTCATCAGCCGTTGTCCCGAAGCCACCTCGGCGATCAGCTCGTCGTCGGCACCCGCGTACTGCAACGCCTCCAGCGCCAGCACCGGCCCGAGGAACGGCACCGGAGCGAGATGGCGACCGAATTGCTCAGCGACGAGACAGACATCGGTCCATCGTGCCTGCAGGTCGACGTCGCCGTGCCGCAACCCGTAGAGCCCCGCTTCCGCCACGAGCTTGACATCGCGGCCGTCGGTGGCGCCTGCGGCGTCCGACGGCGCCCGACCCAGCGCCCATCGCCCCGCTGCCTCAGCAGCCACCCCGGCGGCCAGATCGACCAGCATCGCCTGTTCGTCGGTGATCGCCACATCCATCAGGAAGACCTTCCCGTGGCCGCATGATCGGCGTCGCGCAGTTCGCGGCGCAGCACCTTCCCGCTCGCGTTGCGCGGCAACGCATCGAGCACGGAAATACTGCGTGGAGCCTTGAAATTGGCGATCAGGCCGCGACACCACTTGATCAGCACAGCCTCGTCAACCGTGCGCCCGGGTTTGGGTACCACGAACGCTTTACCGACTTCGCCGAGACGATCGTCGGGAACGCCGATGACCGCCACCTCGGAGAGATCAGGGTGGGTCGCCAGCACCTGCTCGACCTCGGCGGGCGACACGTTGAATCCGCCGACGATATACAGATCCTTCAGTCGGTCGGTGATTTTGAGGTTGCCCGCGGAATCGAGCGCGCCGATGTCGCCGGTGTGCAGCCAACCGTCGGGATCGATCGCCGCGGCGGTGGCCGCGGGATCGTCCCAGTATCCCTGCGTGATGTTGTATCCCCGGACCACGACCTCCCCTGACTCGTCCGGGTCGGCGCAGGTTCCGTCCGCGCGCACGATCTTGACATCCACGCCGGGCAATGCGGCTCCGTTGGTCTGGGCGACGACCTGAGCGCTGTCGGTGTGGCGGCACATCGTCACCGTGCCACAGGATTCCGACAGGCCGTAGGCGGTGATGACGTTTTCGAACGGCAACTCTGAGCGCATCCGCTCGACAAGGGTGGTGGGTACCACGGCGGCACCCGTGGCCGCCAATCGCAGCGACGACAAATCGTAGGTGTCGCGGCGGGGATGATCCAGGATCGAGGCGAACACTGTCGGGGGCCCGGTCATCACCGAAATCCTCTGGCGGGCAATCATATCGAGTGCGGCATCGGTGTCGAACGCGGCGAGCGGCACTATGGTGACCCCGTGAATGAGGCAGGCGATAAGCCCTGCCTTCAGACCACCGGTGTGGAAAAAGGGCAAGCTCACGAGATTCCGGTCACCGGCGCGGAACCCCCAAATGCTGCCGTAATCGCGGTACAGCCGCAGGCTGGGGCCGTGGGTGAGCATCACGCCCTTGGCCGGTCCGGTCGTTCCGGAGGTGAAGATGATTTCGGAAAGGTCATCGGGTGACACCGCGTCGCCCGCTGCACAGATATCGTCCACGCCCGCCGCCACGCCGGCATCGAGATACCGCTGCCAGCCGAGGATTCGAACCGCAAGGTCGGACTCGGCAGGCTGCTCAGCCATGTCCACCACGACTTCCAACGACGTCGACCCGCTCGTCGCGGCGAGCACGCTGCCGATGTAGTCGTAGTCGAGGAACCCGTGGTGCACCATCAACGCCCGAGCGCCCGTCCGTCTGATCAGTTCGGCCGCCTCACGCCCGCGGTAACGGGTGTTGAGTGGGACCAACACCGCGCCCAAACTCAACAGGCCAAGCGCGGCGAGCACCCACCTGTAGGTGTTGGGCGCCCACAGCGCCACTCGGTCGCCCGGCCGAATGCCCTGTGCAATGGCGGCGCCCGCGCTGCGCTGAACGGCGACCGCAAGATCACCGAAACTCAGACTTACCTCACCATCGACGACGGCATCCAGATCGCGGTATTGCGCGGCGCTTGCCCGCACCAGCGCCGGAACCGTCGTAGGGAAAGCGGATTCAGCGCTCACTGCAACCCAGCCAACCTCTTCGTCAGCTCTGCGCGTCGAATTTTGCCGATGTCATTGCGCGGGAGCTCCGTGACCCGGTGGAACGCCGTAGGCACTTTGTAGGAGACCAGGCTGTCGCGGCATAGGGCAGTGAGATCTGCGTCCGAGGCAGGCGAGGCATCCGCGGCATTGACGATGAAAGCCACGGGGACCTCACCCAACCGGTCATCGGGGGCTGCGATCACCGCGGCTTCGGCCACCGCCGGTGACAGACACAGAATGTCTTCCACCTCGCCGGGATAAACCTTGTTGCCGCCTCGGACGATCACCTCCCCCATGCGGCCGGTGATCCACACGAACCCGTCCTCGTCGATGCGCGCGAGGTCGCCGGTCGCGACGAAACCTTCGGAGTCGATCCGCTCGCCGAGACCCTCGCCGGACGCGAAGCCCGCCGCCAACTTCGGCGGCCGCACGATCAGCTGGCCAACCTCACCGGCAGGCACCTCACCACGGCCGGCATCGACGATCTTGATGTGCACGCCGGGGTGCGGCCGGCCGGCTGCTCCTACTTTCTCGGGATGGTTTCTGGCGTCGGCGCCCGTCCAGCCGATGACCTCCCCGATTTCGGCCTGACCATATCCGTTGAGCACGAACACCCCGAAGCGCTCGTAGAAGGAACGGGCCACCGGCGGCGGCAGCGGCGCGGTGATGCTGCGGACGAACTTCAACGGCTTCAGGTTGCTGATAGCTGCGTCCTCGGTGAGCATCGCGATTGCGGCTGGGGGAAGAACGGTAGATGTGATGCCGAATCGGTACACCACGTCGGCGAACTCAGCCGTCGAGAAACGGTCCATGATGACGAGTGCACGCCCCGCGCGCAACCCGAATAGCACGTTGTATATGCCGCTGTTGAGGGCCAACGGCACTGGTACCAAGTTGGGCGGACCGGCTTGCGCCGGGTTGCCGTTTGTCGGTTTGAGGTTCTTCAGCACGCGATCGAGCAGTTCGAAGTAGCCGTCGTGGGTGTGCAGGATGGCCTTGGGTGGCCCGGTCGTTCCCGACGTCCAGGTGACAAACGCGATCTCGGGATCAAAATGTTGCGGTGTTCCGCCCAGCGGTGCGACGCCGTTGCCATCGACGATGGCGACGGCAGGGACGCTCTTGAGCACGTGTTCGCGTTCGGCGGCCGGCGACCGGTGGTTGAGTGGAACGAACACGGCCTGGGCGCGCCAGATGGCGATCATCGCGACGACGGCGTCGACGCTGTTGGGCACCTGCAGAACCACCGGGTCGCCCGGGCGCACACCCGCTGCCTGAAGTTCAGACGCCAAATCGTCAGCGGCTCGCCGCATCTGGGCGCCGGTTAGCTGAGTGCAGTTGTCGTAGGCCAGAACCTCATCGTGCGGCGCGGGATGCTCGAACAGCAGCTGAGCCAAAGACTCCCCGCTCATGGGCATCCCCGACCGGCCCGCTCAGCCATGTCGTTCACGCGCCCCTCCCTCGCCCCAAACCCCCGGACCTGGTTGGAAGCCTTTCGAGCTTATCTTATATGTAATTGATGCTACAACTCGCGGCGCAGTTCCGGAAGGATACGTCGGCCCTGAACGCGTCCGACGTCGCGATCAAGCGGATAGGTGCTCGTCAAGCTGCAATCGACGGTTGTCGAGCGCCCTTTCGTGCGATATATAAGTTTGACGTAGTTGACGCACCGTAAATTGGAGGCGCTTGATGCCGCTGGACCCGGAGTTTCTCGCAGAGGTCAACCGCTTGCTCGAATTGGGCATGCCCAACGCCGCGGGCTTGGGCATCAGCGCAGCCCGGGCCGAACTGGCCGGCTTCCGTGAGATACAGGACCCACCGCGGCAGATGCGCGAACTGCACGATCTGCTGATCCCCGGCCACGGCGGATCGATTCCGATCCGGATGTACATCCCCGAGACCGCGCCGCCGTCAGCGCCGGCGATCTTGTATTTTCACGGCGGTGGTTGGGTGATCGGCAACATCGAAGTCGCCGATCGAATGTGTCGCGACCTTGCGGCAATCGCGGGGTGCGTCGTGGTGTCGGTCGACTACCGCCTCGCGCCGGAAACCAAGTTCCCCGGCCCACTCATGGACTGCTACACCGCGGCAATGTGGTTGTCCGACAATGCCGAGAGATACGGAATCAATCCGCAGGCCATCGCGCTGAGCGGCGACAGCGCGGGTGGCAACCTCGCTGCCTGCGTGGGTCTGAAAGCGCGCGACGAGGGGGCACCGGCGATCGCCTACCTAGCGCTCGTGTACCCGACCTGCTCGACGGGCATTTCGCCGAGCCTGGGTGCACAAGACGGGCCAGGGACCGCGATAGTGCCCGTCCGCGGCAGCGACCAGATGGACTGGTACCGCGACCGGTATTTGCGCACAGACGCTGACCTCCTCGATCCCTACGCGGTACCACTGGCCGCCGCTTCGCTGGGCGGGTTGCCGCCGACATTGGTGGTGTCGTGCCGATGGGACCGGTTGATCGACGAGAACACCGAGCTGGTCGCGCGGATCCGGCGAGACGGCGGCGACGTCCAGCACGAGATATTCGAGAAGGAGATCCACAGCTTCATGTGGCTCGGGGTTTCGACATCGGCGGGCTACGAGGACCTGCTTGGTCTGATCGCAACGGGCCTGCATCGAGCTATCGGCGCGCGCGTGGCCTGAAACCACCAGCCGCCGCACGGATTTCAGCGCGACAACACCAGCGTGGCGGCCGCCTGGAAGAACCCGCCGACGCCGTGAGCGACGGCCAGCTCGACGTCGGGAACCTGGGCCGGTGCCGTGCCTCGCAGCTGCCGCACGCTCTCCTGGATGGCGAACATGCCGTACATACCTGTGTGGGCGTAGCACAGTCCGCCACCGTTGGTGTTGGTGGGCAATGCGCCGCCGGGCGCGGTGTTACCTTCGGCGATGAACGTCGCAGCCTCACCGCGGCCGACGAAACCCAGGTCCTCCATCGCCATGATCGGCACGAACGAGAAGGCGTCGTAGAGCATCAGATGATCGACGTCGGCATGCTCGATACCGGCCTCCTGGAACGCCAGCCGGCCCGATGTACGAAACGCGCGTGAGGATGTCAGATCCTCGGCCAAGGCAAACATCGGCACTTCGGCGGCCTCGCCGGTGCCCAGGACACGCACGATGGGGTGGGCCAGGTCAAGGTCGCGGGCACGTTCCTCGGTGGTCACAACCAGCGCTCCTCCCCCGTCACTGACGAGGCAGCAGTCCAGCAGATGCACCGGGTAGGCGATCAGTTTGGAGGCAACGACGTCGTCTGCGGAAATGGGGTCGCGAAGCTGAGCGCGGGGATTCATCGATGCCCAACGGCGCTGCACCACAGCGACTTCAGACAGCTGCTCGCGAGTGAGCCCGGTCTCCTTCATCATTCGTATCACGGCCAGGGTGAACGTGGTCGGCGGCAGAAAGGCGCCGAACGGATACTCGAACTGGCCCCGAACCGACGACGACGTCGGCTGCGGGTAGGCGGTGTCCACGCGCGAGCGGCCCGACTCGCCGTGGGTGATGAGGACCGTGTGGCACAAGCCGCCGCGGATCGCGGCCGCTGCGTGGCGCACGTGGGTGAGCGGGCTGCAACCGCCCACCGCCGTCGAGTCCAGCCAGGTGGCCCTGATTCCCAGGCCGTGCGCGACACTGAGCGGGTCATAACCGGTCGACGCGATCCCGTCGATCTCACCCGCGGACACCCCGGCGTCGGTCAGGGCGCGTCGCGCCGCATCGATATGCAGTGCCGGTACCGACTGGTCAGGGATCTTCCCCAGCCGTTCGGTCTCCGCGGCACCGACGATGACGATCGCCTTAGCGGCGCTCATCGCACCTCGGCAGGTCGAAATACGGGCAACATCAGGTCGCCGCGTTCAATGAAGTCCACTTCCAATGGCATGTCCACTGTCAGATTCTCCGGCATCGGGTCGATGTCTATGATGTTGCTGAACATTCGGGGACCCTCAGCGAGTTCGACCACCGCGATGACGTACGGAACGTCATCGGCGAACCCCGGTGCGGGCATGTGGTTGATGACATAGCTGTACAGAGTGGCCTTGCCGGACAACGGTTCCCAGACCACATCGGCTGCCAGGCAGTTCGGGCACGCATCCTGAGGTGGAAAGTAATGGCGGTCACAGGATTGACAGCGCTGCAGACTGAGCTGCCCGTTGGAACATGACTCCCAGAACGGCTGAGTCTGCGGAGTGGGCTTGGGCGCGGCCTTCGGCGGCGCGGGGCGAGCATCAGAGGACAACGCCGGCGACCTTCAGCTTGACGATCTCGTCCCATGAGAATCCCAGTGTCTGCAAGACGGTGTCGGTGTGTTCACCGTGCTGAGGAGTCGGCCGCAGGGCGGGACGGTCGCGGTCGAAGCTGAATGGCGCTCGGGTAAGCCATAATTCGGCGCCCTCGCGATCCACCCGCGTCAGATAGTCGTTCGCTTCGACCTGCGGATCGACGGCGACTTCGGTGGCGTTCTGTACCACGCCCCACGCTCCTTTCATCGCCGAGAGAATGGGCCGCCATTCGGCGAGTGTTCGGCTCGTGAAGACTTCGTCGAAAATCTTGATGAGATCGGAGGCGTTAGCGGATCGGCGTGATGAATCCGAGAACCGTTCGTCGGGAACAAGTTCGGGACGCCCGACCGCGGTGCAGAAATCGGCCCAGTAGCGGTCGGATTCCATCATCACCAGGCTGATGATGCGGTCGTCCTTGGTGCGGTACAGGTTGGCCAGTGGATTCTTCGGATCCCCACGCCCGATCACCGGCTGAGACACCTCCGGGCTCATCTTGCCTGCGACGATGTCGGGCGCCAAAACCCATGACGCCGTTGACAGCAGCGAAACGTCCACCAACGACGCTTCACCCGTGCGTTCGCGTGCGAACAGGGCGCCCATGATTCCCGCGGCGAGCATCGCGCCGCTGGGAAGATCTCCGATGCCCAGTCGCTGCGCGATCGGCCATTCCTGATTGGGTGGGGTGAGTATGTGGGCGAAACCGGCGCGGTACCAATACGCCGTCGCGTCGAAGGAGGCACGGTCGGCCTCGTCGCCGTCGGGACCGAGGCCTGTTCCGCGGGCATAAATGATGTCGGGGTTCCACGCGCGGACATCGTCGACGTCGAGGTGCTCGCGTCTACGTGTCTTGCCCAGCCAATTGGTGGCGAACACGTCTGCGGTTTGCACCAGTCGCCGCAGGACGTCTTTGCCGTCGGCCGAGGTGACGTCGAGACCGACGCTGCGTTTTCCGCGGTTTCCCTGTTCGAACAAGATGTTGGGGACATCGTCGGGCAGTGCGCTGGCGTCGAGGCCGCGCACGGGGTCCCCGTACGTGGGGTGTTCGATCTTGATCACGTCGGCGCCCAGGTCGGCCAGTATCGCGGTCGCCGACGGAACGAACACCCAGGACGCGAGCTCGATGACGGTTATGCCCGCCAGGATGCCGGCCAACAGAACCCTCCTCGATTCACCTGGCGCCGACGCAGTGAGCGCAGCAGCGCGGATCACCCTCTAAGATATAAAAGATTGCATGCGTGTCAACGGGTCGCACTGCTGTCGGTCGTCGGTCCGATCAGCGCGGCGCTGTGCAGATCGTCGATCTCATCGCTGCAATAGTCGAGTCCGGCAAGGACGGAGTCGGTGTACTCACCGAGTTGAGGCACCGCGCCCACCGGAAATTCGTAGCCGGAGATGACCGGTGGCGGCAGCAACGCTGAAATCGCTCCGGTGGGTGAGTTGATTCGACGCCCCCGGTCGCGGTCGGACAACTGCCGATGCCGGGCCACCTCGGTCGGCAGGTTGAAGCGGCGTTGCCCGATCCTCACGTCGTCGGCGGCCTGCTGTACCTGCTCGAGGTCACCCTGCGCCAAAGCCGGCGAGGGTGCGGGTGCACATCGGCGCAGACACCGCCTGCTCGAGCGTCACCACCGTGATTCCGGACAGCGGCGCCGATGTACCGGTGCTCATTGACCGGTGAACTCCGGCGGACGCTTGGCGATAAAAGCGCGAAGCCCTTCCTTGAAATCCGGGCTACGCGAACTTAATTCGAGTGCCAATGCCTCCGATTCGAGTTGCTCGCCCAGCGTATGCTCAGCGCTGGCATTCAGCAGATGCCGGGTCAACCCCAGCGCTACGGTCGGGCCCGCGGCCAGCCTCGACGCCAATTGATGCGCGGCCTCGTCGACGGCTTCATCATCGAGCGCCTGGTAGACGATGCCGCACTCCACGGCCTGCGCACCCGTCAATCGTTCGCCGAGGAGCAACATGCGGCGCGCCCATACGGGGCCGACCACACGCGGCAACAGCCAGGTACATCCGCTGTCCGGCGTCATCCCGCGCGAGGAAAAGGGCTCCCACAACGTTGCGGTGCTGCTCGCCACGACGAAATCACAAGCAAGCAGAATCTGGAGGCCGATGCCGACGGCGTATCCGTGTACCGCCGCGATGATGGGCAGCTGCAATTCGGCCAGCAGCGGGATCAAGGCGTGCGCCTGATGCGGCAGGCGACGCTGGATGGATCCCACCCGCGGCCGTGTGGTCGCGCCGGCGTTGCGGTCGACGATGTCGAAACCGCTGCAGAAGTCGCCGTTCGCGCCCGCAAGAAGGACCGCGCGCACTTCATCGTCGGTACTGGCGGTGCGCAACGCCGCGATGAGATGGGCCACCGTGTTGTCGTTGAGCGCGTTGCGCCGCGAAGCGTCGTCCATCGTCAAGGTCAGGATCCCATTCCGAAGACCGACATCGAGACCTGGCACGCCCTGGTAGCTCACCGTCATGGCATTAGTATAAAGATACTTGTAATTGAGCCCCGGTCAGTCGAGGAGAGTGCATGACAGACCCAGCTGGATCGACCGACGGTCGCCGAGTCTCCCTCGCGATCGCCGACGGTGTTGCGACCCTCACGCTGGCCGATCCCGAACATCGCAATTGCGTGTCCGCGCAGATGAGCGGTGACGTCGAGGAGGCATGCCAAGCGATCGACGACACGAG
Organism: Mycobacterium sp. 94-17; assembly: GCF_035617725.1. Taxonomy (NCBI): domain Bacteria; kingdom Bacillati; phylum Actinomycetota; class Actinomycetes; order Mycobacteriales; family Mycobacteriaceae; genus Mycobacterium; species Mycobacterium sp. 94-17. The sequence goes on along the minus strand of NZ_JAPIYN010000008.1, from coordinate 88,910 downwards.
GGACGTCCGCGTCGTCGTGCTGCAGGCGCACGGGCCGGTGTTTTCTGCAGGTGGGGACATCGACAGCCTGGAACGACGCGATGTTCCGCTAGAACAGCTGTATCGAGGGTTCACCGCGCTCGCGACACTGACTGTGCCGACCTTGGCGATGGTGAACGGACCTGTGATCGGGGCAGGGCTCAATTTCGCGTTGGCGTGTGACGTGATCGTCGCCGCGGAGTCGGCCTACTTCGAATCCCGTTTCCTCGACATCGGCATCCACCCCGGCGGCGGTGTGCTCTGGGCACTCACACAGCGCGGAGGGCGCCAAATGGCTGCGGCGATGGCGCTTTTCGGCGAACGGTTGGCGTCGCACGACGCCCATCGGCTCGGCCTGGTGTGGCAAGTAGTGCCCGACGGCGAGCTCAACGAAGTCGGTGAGCAGATGGCGGCAACGGTTGCGCGCCGGCCGGTCGACTTGCTGCGGCGGACGAAAGCATCGTTGGGTGCCAGTGCGCCCCTGACCAATCGCCGCGATGCGGTCGATCTCGAGGCTGTCGCTCAGGGATGGTCGATGCAGCAACCCGCGTTCCACGCCGGAGTGGCAGCGCTCAGAGCCCGACTCCAAGGACAGGCCGAAGACTGACCCCTGCCAGTCCGGCAAAAATTGAAATTAGGTTCTCATTCTATTAATGTCGTTAGCCGTGGTCCCATCACCAGCGCACACATGAAGGCGGTGGACCTACCGCGCATGCTTTCGTTCGCCGGAAGCTCAGCGGTGGACTTCGCGACATCAAACGTGATCGTGATTGAGGATCCGCGGTCGACGCCGCGGCCAGCACCAACCGGGCGCTCATCGTGCACTGCGAGAAGTTCGCGGCCGCGGGGACACAAACGGTGAACGGAGGGCAGTCGACCTGACCGACACAACAGATTCACTCATTCCCGAGGAGGCCGCCGCAATGATCGGCACCTCGATCGGCGGTGGTAGCGGCACAATCGCAGCACGAGAGTTTCAAAGGTGGTGTGCCGCAGTCGGTGACCACAACCCGTTGTATTTCGATGCCGCAGTCGCCCGCGACCACGGCTATCGCGACATCATTGCGCCGCCGCTGTACCTCCAACACTGCTTGGACACCGTGAGGTTCCTCGAAGACCTCGCCGCCGATGGCACCCCACGCGGCGCCGACTCCATCCCCTTGCCGCACACGCCGCGACTGATGGCCGGTGGTGACAGCTGGGAATTCCACGCCGTCGCCTATCCCGGTGACCGAATCACTTCCGGCATCAGGTTGCTCGACATCCAGCAGAAGCAGGGCCGTTCGGGCCCCTTTCTGCTGATCACCTGGCGTACCACCTACACCAACCAACATGAGCAACTCGTCGCCGTCAGCGACGAGACAATGCTCGCCCGTCCCTGAGGAGCGCAATGCCCGGCGACCCGCAGTCCTCCCCTGTGCAGCGTGGCGATGTGCTGCCAGAACTGACCGTGCAGATCGACAACCGACGGATGTTCTTTTTCGCCGCCGCGGTCTACAACGGCCATCGCATTCACTACGACCACACATGGACCACCCAGCAGGAGGGCTATCCAAACCTCATAGTGCAGGGCCATCTACAGTCCGGGCTGCTCGCGCGGGTGGTGACGGATTGGGCAGGTCCAGGGGGGCGCGTGGAGAAGTTCAACGTGCAGAACCGGGGCGCCGCCTTCGCGGGTGACACCCTGGTGTTCGGCGGCCGAGTCGAATCAGTGATGTCTGAGGGTGGGCGCACCGTCGTGGAGCTGGCATTGCACGGTATGCGCGACGGCGAGGTCATCCTGCCGGGATCCGCAACGGTTTCGTTGGCGGCCTGACCGTACTGAGAAAGGACAAGTCCAACATGGGTCTGAAGGGCGAGGCCGCCATCGTCGGTTTCCACGAGCTGCCCGCGACGCGCAAGTTGGCGGGTCCGCCGGAGTTCATCATCGAACAGTGGGCACGGCTGGCCGCCGCAGCGGTCGCCGACTCCGGCCTGACCGTCGACCAGGTAGACGGCCTGGTCACCTGCGGGGTGATGGAGTCGCAGCTCTTTGTCCCGTCCACGGTCGCCGAGTACTTAGGCCTACAGGTGAATTTCGCCGAGATCGTGGACCTCGGTGGCGCGTCGGCGGCGGCCATGGTGTGGCGCGCCGCCGCGGCGATCGAACTCGGGATCTGCAAGGCGGTGCTGTGTGCGATACCGGCCACCTACCTGACCCCGATGTCAGAAAAACGGCTACCTGACATGGGCGATGCGCTGTACTTCGGCGCCTCGAGCTTCAGATACGGATCACCGCAGGCCGAGTTCGAAATTCCCTACGGCTATCTCGGGCAGAACGGACCATACGCACAAGTCGCCCAGATGTACGCCGCCGCATACGGTTACGACGAGCGCGCCATGGCAAAAATCGTCGTCGACCAGCGCACCAACGCCAATCACACCCCAGGTGCGGTCTTTAGGGACAAACCCATCACCGTTGACGACGTACTCAACAGCCCGATCATCGCCTCGCCCCTGCACATGCTCGAGATCGTCATGCCATGCATGGGAGGTTCCGCGGTGTTGGTGACCAACGCCGAGTTGGCCCGCAAGAGTCGCCACCGTCCGGTGTGGATCGAGGGATTCGGCGAACGCGTCCCCTACAAGTCGCCGGCCTATGCCAAGGACCCGCTGCAGACTCCGATGACGAAGGTGGCCGCCTCGGCGTTCGGGATGGCCGGTATCACGCCGACCGACGTCGACATGGTGTCGATCTACGACTGCTACACCATTACCGCCCTGTTGACCTTGGAGGACGCCGGATTCTGCGACAAGGGCAAGGGAATGCAATTTGTCACCGATCATGACCTGACGTTCCGCGGCGACTTTCCGATGAACACCGCGGGCGGCCAGCTCGGCTACGGCCAGCCCGGCAATTCCGGTGGTATGCACCACATCTGCGACGCCAGCAGGCAATTGATGGGCCGCGCGGGCGAAACCCAGTTACCTGAGTGCAACCGGGCCTTCGTCTCGGGTAACGGCGGAGTGCTCTCCGAACAGGAAGCTCTCGTCTTAGTGGGCGACTAGTCAACCAGAAGGTTAGCGATGACAATTCCGATGAGCAGACCCATGCCCCTGCCGACGCCGGTCTCCCAACCGTACTGGGATGGCCTGAGCCGCCACGAAGTCTGGATCCAGTACTCGCCCTCGCTCGGCGAGTATGTCTACTATCCGCGGATATTGGCCCCCGGCACACTGGCCGACGATCTGGAATGGCGGCAGATTTCCGGGGCCGGCACGCTGGTGAGCTTCGCTGTGGCCCGACGACCGGTGGCGCCCCAGTTCGCAGCCGATGTCCCGCAGATTCTCGGTGTTGTCGAATGGGATGAGGGTCCGCGGTTTGCCACCGAACTCGTCGACATCGACGAATCAGCACTGCGAGTCGGCATGCCGGTGGCGCCGGTCTTCACTGACTACCCGGACGACGGCGTGACTCTGTTGCGTTACACGGCGAAACGGTAATCCCAAGACTCCGTGAGGAACTCACCACTGTGGCTCTTGCTCTAACCGACGAACAACATCATCTCGCCGGGGCGATGGCCGGCTTCGCCGCCCGCCACACATCGATGGATCAGACGCGCGCAACGCTCGAGGCGATGTCCGCGGGTGAGCGACCCGACTTCTGGGAAGCCCGGGTGGCGCAGGGCTGGCATGCCATCTACCTATCCGCCGAGATCGGGGGCCAGGGCGGGGAACTCGCCGATGCGGCGTGTGTCATGGACACTGCCGGATACGCGTTGCTGCCAGGCCCGCTGTTGCCGACCGTGATCGCCGGTGCGATCGTCCTCACCGCCGCGCGCGGATCCGCAGCCACGGCGGTGACGACCGACATCGCCCGCGGCGCTACGGCCGTCGCTCTGCTACCGGATGCGTCCTCGCTGTCATTGAATTCCTTCTTGACCGCGCTCGCGACAGCAACGCCCAGCGAATAGCCCGACGAAGTCTCAACGAAATCACCTGGGCGGCATGACATGGCACAGACATCGACATGGACGCATTACCACAAGCCGCGTCGATCGACATTGCGACGCTCCGCGAACAAGACCCGCTCGCTCCTTCCGGTTCCTCGCGGGCCGCGCGAACAGACAAGCAGCGACATCGCGCCAAGACGAGCTATCGCGTCGGATAACTGACTAGTGACGTTGATCGGCAGGAAGACGTGTGGCGACCATGTCGATGAACGCATCGGCGATCCGGTAGACCTCGGCGATCGGATGTCGCCTCAGCGTCGCCTCCGTGAGCATCGTGTTGACGATCCCCCACAGCATGAGCGCCGCGTCTGACGCACCCGTCTGGCCCATGGCGGCGAAGTCCTCGGCCAGCGACTGCACGGCCACACGAGCGAATTGCGCCATGATCTCCTGGGCGTTGACATCGTTGGCGTTTTGCAGCGCGATGACGACCTTGAAGAATTGCGGGCGTCGTTCAAAGCTCGCGATGATCCCGCGCATCTTGGTCCGAATGCGCAATTCTGCTGGACGCGTATCGTTTTCGGCTGACCCGACGACCGGCTGGGCCCACTGCAACAACACCGCCGCGTAGATGTGTTCTTTGGACGTGAAATAGCGGTACAACGTCCCGAGTGCGACATCGGCGCTCTCGGCCACGTCACGCATCTGGATCTGGTCGTATTCGTTGTCCCTGAGCCCATCTAGGGCAGCCCGCACGATCTGTGCGCGTCGTGCGAGCTTGTAGCCGGGCACATCGGCCAGCTTTCCCTCGGCTGATGTACCGGGCTGCGTCATGCTCACCTCTTCCTATGACGGTCGCCAAAACAATAATCGCATTCTAACTTGCTGGGCCAGTCTTGCTGAGGTCGGCGGGCGTCCGTCGGGCCACCGATCGCCCGCATAGCACAATGTGAAGGGCTGTTAGGCCGAAAGCGGGCGCCCGAACGCCCTTGACTAGACACAAGCACTGACTTGTCAAATCAGAAACTCCGTTCTAATTTATCTACGTGGCTTTGAACCTTGCTGATCTGGCTGAGCACGCCATCGACGCGGTTCCCGAACGGACAGCGTTGATCTGCGGGGATGACAGACTGACCTACGCTGATTTGGAAGACCGAGCCAATCGATTCGCTCACTATTTGATCGCCCGCGGCGTGGGTAAGGGCGACAAGGTTGGCCTGTATTGCCGCAATCGCATCGAGATGGTCGTGGCGATGGTGGGCATCGTGAAGGCCGGCGCCATCCTGGTCAACATCAACTTCCGATACGTGGAAGCCGAACTACGCTACATGTTCAACGACTCCGACATGGTTGCCGTCGTACACGAGCGTCAGTACGCCGACCGGGTCGCCAACGTGCTCGCCGAAACACCGGCCGTGAAGACGGCGATCGTGATCGATGATGGCAGCGGAAAAGACATCTCGGGCTACGGCGGCGTCGACTTCAAGGCGGCGCTGGCAGCGTCGCCGGCCAGTCGTGACTTTGGACGATTGCGCAGCGACGACGATATCTACCTGCTCTACACCGGCGGCACCACCGGTTTCCCCAAAGGCGTCATGTGGCGCCATGAGGACATTTTCCGCGCACTCTTCGGCGGTGTCGACTACGTCACCGGCAACGAGCTCGGCGAGTTCGACCTGGCCGACGAGGCGGCCAAAGCGTCACCCATGGTGCGCTTTCCGATACCGCCGATGATCCATGGTGCGTCACAGTCGGCGACCTGGCTGTCACTGTTCGGCGGTCACACGATCATCCTCGAGCCGGATTTCGACGCCGACACGGTATGGCGCACCATCGAGAAGCACAAGGTGAACATGATCTTTTTCACCGGGGACGCGATGGCTCGCCCACTATTGGACGCGCTGGTAACCACCCAACGGCGACGCGAGACGTATAACCTGTCCAGCCTGCAGATCCTCGCTAGCGCCGCGGCGCTGTTCTCCCCCACAGTTCGTGATCAATTGGTGGAGCACTTGCCGAACCGAATCTTCATCGACAACATCGGGTCATCGGAGACCGGGCACGGTGGCACCGCGATCTTGACGAAAGGGCAGCACAACACCGGAGGTGCGCGCGTGAGCGCCGCGAAGTCCACCGTCGTGCTCGACGAAAACGGCGATGAGGTCACCGCCGGCTCCGGAGTTGTCGGGATGATCGCCAAGAGTGGACGCATCCCGCTGGGCTATTACAAGGATGACGCTAAGACCGCTGCCACCTTCAAAGTGATCAACGGCGTTCGCTACGCGATGCCCGGCGACTATGCGCGGGTGGAGGCCGACGGCAGCGTAACCATGCTGGGCCGCGGCTCGGTGTCTATCAACAGCGGCGGGGAAAAGATCTACCCCGAAGAGGTCGAGGCCGCGCTCAAGGGGCACGCAGACGTTTTCGACGCCCTGGTCGTCGGAGTCCCCGACGCCCGGTTCGGTCAGCACGTGGCGGCGCTGGTGCAACCACGACAAGGGGCTAGCCCGACGCTGCTTGACCTCGATGCGTTCGTCCGATCGGAGATCGCGGGCTTCAAGGTGCCGCGCAGCCTGTGGATCGTCGATGAGGTCAAACGCACCCCCGCCGGCAAGCCGGATTACCGCTGGGCGCAAGAGCATACGCAGACGCGTCCGGCAGACGAAGTCCACCCCAAGCACGCCGATCCCGTCGACCGATGACCGTCGCGAGTTCGCGTCAGGGGCACCTGATCATACTTTTTGTCGAAACTGTATGATCGATGCCGTGACCGCCACACACAGAAGTACGCCCGAGATCGACCGAAGTGTGCCGCCGTTGTCGGCGCCCCTGAGGCTGTCGTACGACTACACGCGCTCGGTTGGCCCGGTGCTGGGTCAGTTCTTCACCGCGCTGCGGGACCGACGAATCCTGGGCGTGCGTGGAGCCGATGGGCGGGTGCACGTGCCGCCCGCCGAGTTCGACCCCGTGACCTGTGAGCCGCTGACTGAACTGGTGCCGGTGGACAGTGTGGGCACGGTGGTGTCGTGGGGATGGCAACCCGCGCCGCTCGAAGGCCAGCCCCTGGACCGGCCCTTCGCATTCGCCTTGATCAAACTCGACGGTGCCGACACACCGATGCTGCACGTCATCGACGCGGGTGATCCCACCAAAATCGATATAGGTGCACGGGTGCGTGTGCACTGGGTGGACGAGCCCATCGGCGCGATCACCGACATCGCGTACTTCGAATTCGGCGACGAACCCGAGTTTCTGGAGACGGGTGCCAATGCCGATCGAGACCCGGTGACGATGATCGTCACCCCAGTGTCAGTCGAAATACAGCACAGCGCCTCCTGCGAGGAGAGCACCTACCTGAGAGCGCTGCAGGAGGGCAGGTTACTGGGCGCACGTACGGTGGGTGCCGATGGTCAACAGGGGAAGGTGTATTTTCCGCCGCACGGCGGCGCCGACCCCGCGACCGGCCAGCCCTACGGTGAAATGGTCGAACTGCCCGACACCGGCACTGTGACCACCTTCGCGATCATTAATATCCCGTTCGCCGGCCAGAAGATCAAACCGCCCTATGTTGCGGCCTACATCCTCTTGGACGGCGCTGACATTCCGTTCCTGCATCTCGTGACCGAGATCGAAGCCGCCGAGGTCCGCATGGGAATGCGGGTGAAAGCCGTGTGGAAGCCGCGCGAGGAATGGGACTTAGGCATCGACAACATCGACCACTTCCGGCCGACAGGTGAGCCAGACGCCGAGTACGACACCTACAAACATCACCTGTAACGGGCCCGAAAGGCACCCAGGCCAAAAGGAGAGCACACCGCCATGACCGACCCTGCCGAAAGGGACGTCGCTGTCGTCGGTTTCGCCCACGCACCGCACGTTCGCCGCACGGATGGCACGACCAACGGGGTCGAGATGCTGATCCCGTGCTTCAGCCAGCTCTATGACGATCTCGGTATCACCAAGGCCGACATTGGCTTCTGGTGCTCGGGATCATCGGACTACCTTGCCGGCCGGGCATTTTCGTTCGTATCGGCAATCGATTCTATCGGAGCGGTGCCACCGATCAACGAATCACACGTCGAGATGGACGCAGCGTGGGCGCTCTACGAGGCTTATATCAAGCTCTTGACCGGAGAGGTCGACACCGCACTGGTCTACGGGTTCGGCAAGTCGAGCGCTGGCATCCTGCGGCGGGTACTGGCCCTGCAAACCGATCCGTACACCGTGGCACCGCTGTGGCCTGATGCGGTATCGATTGCCGGTGTGCAGGCACAACTGGGCCTCAACGCCGGGATGTGGAGCGCGGCTGAGATGGCGCAGGTGGCCCTGGACTCGATGAACGCAGCCGGGCGCACCGACTCTGAGAAGCCCGCGAAAACCGTCGAGGAGCTGTTGGCGCGACCCTACTTCGCACAACCGTTGCGCCGCCACGACATCGCACCGGTCACCGACGGCGCGTCGGCTATCGTGCTCGCCGCCGGCGACAGAGCGCGCGAGATGCAAGCAAACCCCGCATGGATCACCGGCTTTGAGCACCAGATCGAGACTGCAGCGCTGGGTGCTCGTGACCTCACGCTGTCCCCGTCGACCGCGGCATCAGCCAAAGCTGCCACCGACGGCGATGTGAAATCCATTGAGGTGGCAGAGATCTACGCCCCTTTCACTCATCAGCACCTGATTTTGAACGAGGCGATCGGTCTTTCGTCCTCGACCAAGGTGAACCCGTCCGGAGGCACGCTGGCCGCCAACCCGATGTTCTCGGCGGGTCTGGAGCGCATCGGCTTCGCCGCGCGCCAGATCCTCGACGGGTCAGCACAACGTGTGCTCGCGCACGCAACGAGTGGCCCTGCGCTGCAACAGAATTTGATCGCGGTAATGGAGGGACGCTGATGAGCATTTGCCTGAAGGGAAGAAGGCGATGAGCAAGCGCCTCGCCGCGGTGCTGGGTACCGGGCAGACCAAGTACGTAGCCAAGCGCAAAGACGTATCGATGAACGGACTGGTGCGCGAAGCAATCGATAAGGCATTGGCCGACTCTGGCGCGACGATGTCCGACATCGACGCTGTCGTCGTCGGCAAGGCGCCCGACCTGTTCGAGGGCTCGATGATGCCCGAGCTGTTCATGGCCGACGCAGTCGGCGCCGTGGGCAAGCCCCTGATCCGGGTGCACACCGCGGGTTCGGTGGGTGGGTCCACCGGTGTGGTCGCGGCAAGCCTCGTGCAGTCCGGCAAATACCGCCGGGTGTTGGCGATGGCGTGGGAGAAGCAATCCGAATCCGACGCGATGTGGGCACTTTCGATACCTGTGCCATTCATGAAGCCGGTGGGCGCGGGTGCGGGCGGTTATTTCGCGCCGCACGTGCGCGCATACATCCGGCGATCCGGTGCACCCGACAACATCGGCGCGATGGTGGCGGTCAAGGACCGGCTCAACGGGTCGCGCAATCCGCTGGCTCATCTGCACCAGCCCGACATCACGCTGGACAAGGTGATGTCATCGATGATGTTGTGGGACCCGATCCGATTCGATGAAACCTGTCCCTCCTCCGATGGCGCCTGCGCGCTCGTTATCGGCGACGAGCAGCTCGCCGACAAGCGCATCGCCGAAGGACACCCCATCGCCTGGATCCGTGCCACCTCGTTGCGTACGGAGCCGGTGATCTTCGCCGGTCGCGACCAGGTCAACACACACTCAGGCCGCGAAGCGGCTGCCGCATTGTGGAAAGCCGCCGGAATCACCAGCCCCATCGATGAGATCGATGTCGCCGAGATCTACGTGCCGTTCTCCTGGTTCGAACCCATCCACCTCGAAAACCTCGGTTTCACTGCCCACGGCGAGGGCTGGAAACTCACCGAGGCCGGCGAGACGTCGATCGGCGGCAGACTGCCCGTCAACCCCTCCGGGGGAGTGCTCTGCTCCAATCCCATTGGCGCCTCGGGTCTCATCCGGTTCGCCGAATCGGCAATCCAAGTCATGGGCAAGGCCGGCGAGCACCAGGTCGAGGGCGCCCGAACCGCGCTGGGCCACGCCTACGGCGGTGGCTCGCAGTACTACTCGATGTGGGTCGTCTCGTCGGACAGGCCCTGACACCATCGCACAGCCACGACCGAAAGCAGGTCGACACATGAAGACCAAAGGCGCTCGCCGTCGTAGAAATGCAAGTCCGACCCGCATATCGCCGCGGCGCTGACCTGGACAATGGCGCCGTCAGACCCTGACAGTTCTGGATCAGGCCGCGATTCGACACGGACTTGTCCGGGTGTATCGATAACAACGCTCCGCATAGTGATCCACACCCTTCTCGGCACCTTCTCGGCGCCTACGCCGCGATTGTGATGCCAGCCGCCGGTTGTGCAGTGCGAACGGGCACAGACCATACGCCTGATCGATCAGCGTATGGCGAGGTACTGGTCTCGTCAACAAGCGGCATGAAATGCGCCATGACGGCCCAAGGGCATTCAGTCGGCAAGCGATAGCTCACAGCGATTGGCTGTGGCGGGAGACTACCCTATGGGTAGACGCTGGCTCTATTATGTCTAGCGAGTGTTGCCCGTCGAACGGAAGTTCGGCGAACTAGGTCGTCCGCGTGGAGGTGCGGTAATGAGTTTTTTCAAGCAAGTCGTGCCCGAGCTGGATCTTGTCGAGTGGCGCAAGGGTTCCCGCGCACAACGAATTCGTCCCATCACTCGCCATTGGGCTGAGGTGGGGTTCGGCACCCCGGTGGCACTTCACTTGTTCTATGTCCTCAAGATCTGCCTCTACATCCTGGGCGGATGGCTAGTGGTCCTGACGACCAAGGGCATCGACGGCTTCACGGACGTGGGGACCTGGTGGACCGAGCCCATTGTTTTTCAGAAGGTCGTGCTGTACACCATGCTCTTCGAAGTGATCGGGCTCGGTTGCGGATTCGGCCCACTGAACAACCGCATCATGCCGCCCATGGGATCCATCATCTACTGGGTGCGGCCCGGAACGATCCGGCTTCCCCCGTGGCCGCGGTGGATCCCGTTGACCAGAGGCACGGATCGCACCCCATTCGACGTCGCGCTCTACATTGCGTTAATGGCCATGTTGGGCTGGACGATTTTCAGTGACGGCGCCGGGCCGGTCGCATCGCTGAATACCGGGGTGGGCCTGCTACCGGTATGGCAGATCGCCACGATCCTTGGCCTGCTGGCGGTCGCCGGTCTCCGCGACAAGGTGATCTTCCTTGCCGCTCGCGGCGAGGTCTATGCCCCCTTGACGGTGACCTTCTTGTTCGGCGGTGTCGACATGATCGTGGCCGCCAAACTCATCTTCTTGGTGATCTGGCTGGGTGCCGCCACCTCAAAGCTCAATCACCACTTTCCTTTCGTGATGTCGACGATGATGTCCAACAGCCCGGTGGTTCGCCCCAAAGCGCTCAAACGCATGTTCTTCGAGAAGTTCCCCGACGACATGCGACCTGGTCGGCTGGCCCGTGTTTTCGCGCACATCAGCACCGCCGTCGAGATGCTCGTTCCGCTGGCCTTGTTCTTCAGCACCGGAAACTGGGTCACCACCATCGCGGCCACCGTGATGGTCATCTTCCACCTTGGGATCCTCTCGTCCATCCCGATGGGGGTTCCCCTGGAGTGGAATGTGTTCATGATCTTTGGTGTCATCACACTGTTTGTCGCGCATCCCACTTGGGGTCTGCGAGCCATCACCAACCCCTTCCCCGTCGCGCTGTTGTTCGCCGTCAGCGCCGGTACGGTGGTGCTGGGCAACCTGTACCCGCGCAAAATCGCGTTCCTGCCCGGAATGCGCTATTACGCCGGCAACTGGGACACCACCATGTGGTGTCTAACGCCCTCCGCGCAGGCCAAACTCGACGCTGGCGTGTGGTCGGTGCCCAGCATGCCACCAGAACAACTTGAGAGGCTCTTCGGAGAGGACCAAGCTGAGGTCGCCACATACCAAGGATTCGCCTTCCGTGCGATGAACACTCACGGACGGGCGCTGTTCACCCTTGTCCACCGGGTGCTGTTCGACAAGGACGAGAACGACTACGAGATCGTCGACGGTGAACGACTCTGCAGCACCGTCATCGGATGGAATTTCGGCGACGGCCACATGCATGGCGAACAGCTCATCAACGCCCTGCAACAGCGTTGTGCATTCGATCCCGGCGAGGTGCGGGTGATCCTGCTCGACGCCCAGCCGATCCATCAACAGCGTCAGCGATATCGTCTATTCGATGCTGCTACAGGCGAATTCGAGAGCGGTTACATCAGGATTGCCGATACGGTGTCGCGTCAACCCTGGGATGATGATGTACCTGTCCACCTGGACAGCGAACGACAAAGGAGCTAGTTGCAACGGTTGGGGCCCAGATGCGTTCGCGACGTAATCTGCGCGCGGCCTGCGCGGAGGGCTGGCCAGTCCGGTCTCACCTTCGCCAACGATGACGAATTGCGTTGCAGCCATGTAAGCCACGTAGCCGGCTGGACCGGCCACCACCAGACGTCGCATCCTCTGAACGGTGAGTCCTAGCTGTCACGACACCTAGCCCTTAGGACCGTCTCGATACCCCCGTTCACCAACACACGTTCCGCGTGTTGACAGGAAACGCCGGCGCAACGGCGGGCTCGAGCCGCCCAGGTATCGCAAAGTGCGCCGCGCCCACCGCTGCGAGAGCTAGCCCTACTCGCTTCGCCATCCTGTTGCCTAACTCAGGCATTCCAAATCCTTTCTCCACAGCCACTCCGCGACGAGCGGCCAAAACCGCTGCCCCCGACCGCGCATCTATTAGTGGGAGCATGGGGGGATGGCCATACGTATATCACGAAGCGCCCGGTCACGGGAAGGTTTGCTCTCGCTGGACCTCTCGCATCCCGGGAGCCGTCGGAGTCACCGGCGCTACCGACCAACACGCAGATGGCCGAAGCTTGCTGTCAGTCGTACAAGTCGCCTCCACCTCGCGGCAGTCGAGCTGTGCTGAAAATTCTCAGGCTCCCAGCTCCAAGGGCGGCAACGACATAGAGCTGTGGTCGTGTGACATAACGTGATTCATCGGTTCTGGAACTGCGGCGTCCGCCTCTCCTTGAACGCCCGGGGACCCTCCTTGGCGTCCTCGCTGACGAAGACCTCGATGCCGTTCATCGTGTCGGGTGTGAACGCTTCGTTTTCATGCATGCATTCGGTTTCGCGAATCGTCTTGAGAATCTGCTTCACAGCGATCGGCCCGTTATTACCAATGACCTCAGCGATTTCCAGAGCCTTGGTCAAGGCGTGACCGTCGGGAACGACATGTCCGATCAGGCCGAACTCCTTGGCCTCCGCAGCCGAGATATGGCGACCCGTCAGCAATATCTCACAGGCGATCGTGTAGGGGATCTGACGGACGAGCCGCACCGCGGAGCCACCCATCGGGTAGAGACTCCACTTCGCCTCGGAGACACCGAATATCGCGCTCTCGCCGGCAACCCTGATATCGGTACCCTGCAAGATCTCGGTCCCGCCAGCCACCGCCGGGCCCTCAACCGCGGCGATCAACGGCTTGGTGAGCCGACGCCCTTTCAGAAGGCCGTCGATTCGCGTAGGGTCGAACGCGCCGCTGGAGAATTGGCTTCCCGGATCCTGCTTGATGAGGTTCTTCAGGTCTGCCCCTGCGCAGAAGTAGCCACCGGCCCCGGTCAGAACGCAGCTGCGGATGTCAGGGTCGTTGTCGACGCGGTCCCACGCGGCCACCATGATCTCCAACATCTCCGCCGTCAGCGCATTTCGCGCCTCGGGTCGATTCATCGTCACGATCAGAGTCGAGCCGCGCTGCTCGACCAGTGCGTGATCGGAACCGGTTTTCATTGACGTATCCGTCACAGTGCACGCCTCCATGTCATCGTCGACGCCCGTCGGCCGGGCCTATCCGAGCGCTTTAGATCATACAGCGATAGAAATATGTATGTTCGGGGGTTTGGACTCCGAGGATGAATCGATGCCAGTCGTTTTCTCGCAGGTGCCACGCTCGGACGCCTACACCGAGTCCGCGCCTGCCCGCCGTCGATCCTGATGGCTGCCCGATTTGGCAGCCGGCCGACCGCTTTTCCCCGCGGTCGCCCGTGACGCAGGCGATCTGGTCGCCGGAGTGTCGTTGCCCAGCGTGCCTACGTAAGCGCCGCAGGTGAGCAGCGCTGACGCCGCAAGATTGACCACACCAAAGGTCAGCGAGCCCGTCGGATCCCCGTGCGGGGTGACACCGTCTACTGCGGCAAGGTAGTCGGGCAGGGCGGCCACCCAGAACATGACTCCGAACACGAGGTAGATGCCGACGCACACGGCCGCGAAGTAGTCGCCGTGTGCTGAGTCGGGGACCAACGATGGGTCCTGTTTGCGTGCTCGATAGGTACCGACGAAGGCGTAGGCGCTGACCGACGCAGCCCCGACGACCAGGAGCCACGTCGCGATGAATCGTCCGGTTTGTGGGGACGTGCCGATCCCGAAGACCAGCGACAGCATGTTGTTGAGCAGCATCAGCGGCCACACACCCAAGCTGACGACAACGATGTCGCGCGCCAATTGCCACCCACGTCGGCGCGCCGGTTTGGCGAGCAGACGTGCTATGAACGCGATCGCGAACGGCATGAGCAACGAAAAGCCTTGCAAGCTGGCATACGGGACCACACCCAAAGATGGCTGCGAGGAAGGCAGTTCAGTGTTCCACACCCACCAGCGCCATTGCGGGCCGACCGTGTCGATGACTTCGAACAGGGCCAAGAACACAAACGCCACACACGTGCCACTCACGAATGCGTTGAACTTTTTGAAGATGCCGGTGCGCTGCACGATTACGTAGGCGATGTATCCGAACACCGGATACATCGCCACGATGTACAGCGGCAGACGGTTGTAGAGGAACTGCACGGAGAACTGCCCATGGACGAATACCAGGCCCATCTGCTTGTCCAGCCCGAACCAGTGGGGAAAGTACGTGATCGGCTCGACCAACAGCAATGCCAGGACAAGCGAACACCAGACAACAACATTCGACGAATCCCCCTGGCGTCGTTGCCATCGCAGGGCGTGAACAAGGCATGCGAGCGCCCCGGTCACCAAGAGCAGCTCGATGACCGGGAACGTCCAGTTCTGAAGTCCGAAGGGGTTGTGAAAGCTGATGAAGGGATTGCCGTCACAGCGAATGCCCTCAAGTGGTGCTGTGAGGCGGGCGAAGTCGGCGGTACATGTGTTCATTGATTACTCGACTCTCCTGGTGTCGCCGATGGACGCGGACAGCGAAGGTCATTGCAGAACAGACGCTTTACCCATCGCCTTGGCGCGCATCTCGGTGTAGTCGGTATCGGGTGGGGGCAATTCGGGCGCAACCGGCGGTGGGATCTTGCTCAACCCCAACGCATTTCGGATGCCATAGCGGGCGAGTCCGCCCAACACGCGTGGATTCTTGATCAAATCGAACACCGACTCCTGCAGGTTATAGACTCGGTCGAAATGCGTGTGAATCACCTCGTCCTCCCAACAGGCTTGCGAGACGAAATGAAATATCGGCCACGTGGTCTTGCGCATCAGCCTCTTCCGGAATCCGTCGGGGAGTGCCTCGCTTCCCGATGCCTGGGGATATCCGCCGTCGCGACTAAGCGCCAGAGCCCACGCTCCCTTCAGGAAACCGGCCTGCTCCGCGTAGAACGTCTTCGCGAACTGGGGTGAAGTCGGATCGATCCTGTCAAACAGCTTGCGGGCCATGACCGCAGCAGTCGCGGCACATGACATCCCTTGCCCATAGATCGGATTGAATGCGCATACGGCGTCACCGAGCGCGATGAACCCACGTGGCGGGTTGTCCAGGCGGTCGAATCTCCTCCAGATGTTGCGAGTCGATCGCGTGTGGTGCACCCCGCTGATCGGCTCCGATGCGGTGAGGAGTCGCGAGAATTCACGAGTGCGAGTCTTGGCCGCCGCGCTCTCGTAGGACTCGACGTCGGTGGGCATGCTCAACCCCCAGGAGCCCATCACCGCGATGAACGAGTCGTTCTCGATGGGAAACACTGAGCACAGGTACTGGTGGGGTTCGGGAGCGTCGGGATTGGGGTCCGGAAACGTGGTCAAGAAGCGATACCAGGGAAGATCCTGGGCTGGCCACTTGTACCAGCGCGACGAGTAGCTCACCTTGGCGTCGAGGGTCAGTTCCTCGGGTTCGGCGCCGAGCTCCTTCATCCAGGAGGCGGCCCGACTGCCTCTGCCCGCGGCATCAATGACGAAATCGGCGGCCAAAACGCGTGTCTGACCCTCGGCGTCGCGATAGGTCACACCGGTCACCACGTGCCCGTCCGAATCATGTTGGGCCAGCAGGCCATCCACCCGGGCGCCTTCGACGAGGGTGATAGCGGGGTCGGCGTCGACGAACGCTCGAATGGTCAGCTCGACCATCGGCCGGGAGGCGAAGTACATGCGCATGGGCGTCTGCGAGCGGGCCCCCCAGCCGTTGATCAGGCAGTTGGCGGCCTGCATACCGGGGTCGATTTCGCAGCCCCCGTTTTCCACGAGGCGGTCGGTGAAACCCGGGAAAAGGCTCTCGATCGCTTCTCGGCCCGCCGCCAGCAAGAAGTGGTTATGCCAGGCCTGCGGGGTGCCGCGCCGGCCCGCAGGCACCTGAGGTAACGAATCCGCTTCGAGAATAGTGACTTTGGCGTATCGCCCCTGCAACGCTCGCGCGGCGCACAGGCCACCGATGCTGGCGCCGATGACGACGGCTCGTCTCGCCCCGGCTGCTCCGCGGTTCACGGTCACGATCCCCTCCCCGGATGCGAATCAGATAACGCGGGCATTAATCAACACACTTGTCTGATTCTTTATAGCACGCGACGCGCCAATTGGACATACACGTTGTCCAACGTGTATGTCCGCTGGCTGAGTGGGTGATGACGGCGGATCCGCAGCAGGTGGCGCTCGTAGGCGGGGTCGACAAGACGCTCACCGCACGCCACCACCACCGTTGCGCATCGGGCGCAACGAGATCGCCGCACAACAGGTGGTTCGCACCTGTGCCCTGAGCTAGGTGTCGCGCTGGGCGGACTCCTCCGATCCCGTGCTTCGTCGCCGCCGGAGCTGCCCCTTTGGTCGCCGCACCCGCCGCACGGGATCTTGGCCTGTGCCGCTGGCGATCTCGTCGCGTAGCTGCTCGATGTTGGAGATCTCGGCGTAGAGGCCGCGTATCGAATAGTCCAGCACTGCAAACGAGAACCGGAGGTTCGTGTTCGATGCGATACCCACGTCACGCGATCGTTGACGTGTCCACAACGCTTCGTCGAGACGTGCGCGAGTTGCCTCGAGGTGGGCATCGAGGGCCTCGAGGATGCGGTCGGGCTCGCCCCCCTGGGCCAAGAAGGTGCGCAGAATCACGGGATGCTTGATGACGACCTGATCGGATCCGGGCAACTGCTGCACCCAACGCTTGAGCGCTTCAAGGCCAGCCTCGGTGGCCTCGTAGAGCGTCATTGTGCGCTTGCCAGACTGCGCGGTCGTTTCGGTGACCATATCGCGGGCCAAGAGCCGTGTCAGTTCACGCCGGACATGGCTGACCGACGGCGACCAGTAAAAATGCCCGACGGACAACTCCGCACGGAGTTTGATTTCGCCGGCGGTGAGCTGTTCGTCGTTGGTCGCAAGCACCCCGAGCACCAGATACGCGGTGATGGGTAGACCATTCACGGCCCGACCGTTGCTCACGATGACACTTTCTCTTCCGACGGCTCGGCAACCGCCCGGACACAAGCAGGGCAACGCGTCGGTAGCGGCGAGCATGCCTTGACAACCGGTCCGAGCCGATCATACGGTCAAATTCTCCCGTATGACCGAGTGTGGTGCCCTCGCCCCCGAGACGAACGCGGAATCACGTGCCGGATAACGACTGTCTCCAGCCCGATTGGGAGGCTGTCGAGCCGGCCTACGCATCAATGGCCGATGCGGCGCGGCGGCTGATCGATGCGATCGTGTGGACGGAAGTCGACGCCGCCACCGCCGCGACAGTCACGGATGCGCTCGACTCAGCCACAGCACGCCTGCGTGCGCACACGATGCCCCAGACCTTCGGACTTCGTCGCACGCTAGACGGCGAACTGGTGGCGTGGACCAACGCTGTGATCGGTGAACGCAACCCGATCGCCCCACCCATTGTCATCCGCAGTGGCGCTGACAGCCGAGTCTGGGCTGATGTCGAACTGGGCGCGGCGTACGAAGGTTCCACCGGTCTGGTACACGGCGGCGTTTGCGCTCTGATCCTCGACCACCTTCTCGGCTCGGCGGCGCGGCAGTCCGGACAGCCCGCCGTCACCGGCACCCTGACCGTGCGTTACGTGCGCCCGACCCGGCTTGGGATGTTGCACGCCGAGGCTCACGTCGACCGCATCGACGGGGCGAAGATGTTCGTCGTCGGACTCATCTCGGACCGCGACAACGCCACTACGGTGCAAGCCGACGGCGTATTCGTCATCCCGAAGAGTGCTACAGCAGCTCAATGATCGTGGCGTTGGCCTGGCCGCCACCCTCCCGCATCGTCTGCAGACCGTACTGAATTCCCTTGTCGCGCATGGGGTAGAGCATCGTGGTCAATCGACTCGACGCCGCCTGCCACGACCACGTCGTAGTGCCCGGCCACCACGCCGGCCACCGCGAAATGAATCGACTGCTGACTCGACCCGCACCGCCGGTCGACGGTCACACCGGCGACGCTTTCCGGCCAGCCCGCAGCCAACACAGCGGTGCGCGCGATGTCCATCGACTGATCGTTGGCCTGAGTGACGCAACCCCAGATCACATCGTCGACGATCCCGGGGTCGATGCCCGTGCGCTGGACCAATCCGTTGCGCACCTGCGCGGACAACGAGCCCGGATGCATACCCGCGAGCCCACTATTGCGCTAACCGATCGGCGACCGCACGGCCTCGACAACGACCGCCTCAGCCACGCCGGCTCCTCACAAGATCGCCAACGCGTTCGCGGTGGAGCCGACGGCGCCCGGCGCATTCAACGGCGCTGCGACGAAAAGGAATTCGTAGCGCTGCTCTGCCGCGCACGCCTCGGCGAGTTCATCGACGAGCCAATACTCACCCAAGGGGATCCCGAGACGGCCCAGCAGATGGAAATGCAGCATATCCATCGTCTTCGGCGGCCAGGCCTCCACCGTCGGATTGTCGCTTCCGACGGCGGCCACACCCCAGTCCCAGATGCGTGCCGCCATCTCCGCCGACGCCTCCAGCCCGACGCAGTGCGGGCCCTTCTCCACCTTTGCCAGCTCGATGCGGCCCTGCTTGTCGAGCGCCTTGTAGCCGGTTTGCCAGCCGGTGCGCACAGCCAGGATGGTGCCCTCATCGGGAGTGACGCCCTGATCGGCAGCGCACCGCTCCAGCTCGTCGACCGAAATCTCGTTGGTCTCGCACCACACGTTCGGCGCGCCGACCTTCTCGCGATACCGCGCCACGTCGAGCAACACACCGCGTCCGACGATCCCGCGCTCGGCCCAGGCGGCGATGCCGACGTCGTCGCCGATGTTGTTGTAGAACTTATTGGTCATTGGGTCACCACCGTGCAGGAAGCCGTCCCATTGCGATCCGCCTTGCGGGTAGAACCCGTCGTAGTACTCGTCGCGAATCACCTCGGCGTACTTCGTCACATGATGCTGTGGCGGTTTCCGCGCCTCCAGGCCGAACGGACTTGGATTCGGCCAGTCCAGGATCGAGCCGTTGAGGTTGATCACGCGACCGGTCTGCACCAGCCGGGCGGCGGCCAAGACCCGTTCCGGGGTGAGCGTGTTCAGCCTGCCGAGCAGGTCGTCGTCACCGAACACCCCGGCCGCATTCCCGTTCGGAAGTTCCGCCCATGCGGGCGTCGTCCCCACGTCAGCGCGGGTCATGAGCGCACCGCCCTCTCCAAATCGTCTCGCCGGCCCACACTTTCAGCGAACGTCGCCAGCGGCTCCCAGATGCTGGGATCCAACGCCAACCCGTTCTCGGCGGCTTCCCGTTCCCGTCGTGCCTCGATGTCGCCCGGCAACATCACACTCGCCCCAGGCGCAGTGGGTGCGTCGTCGACCTCGCGGCGCAGCTGACTCAGCCGTTCGCGGAACGTCTCCACCGAAAGGAACGAAGCGATGTCGATCGCCAGCACCCAGGCTCCTGCGCCACTTGGCTTGTCTGGATCGAAGTTGTGGATCCGGCATTCCTGTGTGATGCCCGCGCCTGCGAGAACCCCCGCCAGGACCTCGACGAGGACCGCCAGCCCCCAGCCCTTATGGTCGCCGATCGGCAGCAGCGCGCCACCGGTGGCCAGCACGCTGGGGTCACTGGTCGGATTCCCGTCCGGACCGACCATCCAGTTGCCCGGGATCGGCTCGCCGCGGGTCGCCAGCTGCATGATCTTGGTGCCCGCTCCGCGGCTGAGCGCCATATCAAGCACGACGGGACCCCTGCCGTCGGGATCCGGGGCCGCCCACGACGTCGGCTGGTTGGAGATGAGCCGAGCCCCGGCACCCGGTGGCGCCATGATCGGTCCGCCGTTTGCCGCGGCAAGGGCGACGAAGCCCTGCTCGGCCAGCCGGAGCGTGTAATACCCCGCAGCTCCGAAGTGGTTGGTGTTGCGGATCAGCACCAACGCCACGCCGTTGGCGCGGGCCTTTTCCGCAGCGATGTCACATGCGCGCACCGTCGCCACCGATCCGAGCGCCGCGTCAGCATCAAGCACCGCGCTCGCCGTGGTCTCTTGCACCACCTGAAGATTCGGTGTCGGGTTGATGCCCCCGGCCTGCAGCATCTTGGCGTACGTCGGCAGATAGTAGATCCCGTGTGTATGTGTGCCACGGAGGTCGGTGCGCACCATCGCCTCCGCGGCGATCTGCGCGTGCTCGGGTGGACAGCCGAGATCGGTGAGCACAGACACCGCGAAATCTCTGAGCTTGTCGGGCTCGACCAGCGTTAGGCTCGCGACGGTCATCGGACCCCCATGTTGTCGTCGGTCATTTTCTTCTCCTGTTTAGGTTGAGAGGTAAGATTTCTCAGCGCCGGCGCATTACGACGACCAAGTACTCGTCGTCGATTTCGACCTTGACCACCTCGGCGATGAAGGGGCCCTTCACCAGTCCCGGGCCGCCGTAGCTTCCCTGGATCGTCGCGGAGACTCCGGCGTCGAGTTCCTCTTGTACCTGGGTGCCGCGCTCGACTTCGGTCGGAATAACGCGGGTACGCGTGCGCTGCGGGTCGAGATAGGACTGGCCTGTCGCCAAGTCGAATTCCCAGCCATGCCACGGGCAGGCTATGAACTTGCGGCTCTCATCGAGCCGATACTCACCGGGGCGGTCGGACTCTAGCAGCGACAGAATCTCGCCCCGACAGAGATCACCGCCCAAGTGTGGACAGTGGTTCAGAAGGGCGTGAAACCGACCATTTTCATTGAAGATTCCGATCTCGCGGCCGTTCACCTCGACGAGGATGCGGCTGCCGGGCGGCACGTCGGACACCCGCGCCACCACGGCGCGCTCCAACGGCTTGGCGACCGGGGCCGGCTGCTGCGCCTTGGGAGTGCTCATCATCCATCTCCTACTGCCCGGCGAGATTTGGCCAGATCGACGCAACTCTGGCGGGCTTTGTGCGCGGCGGCGCTCATCCACACCCACTCCGGTCCCACGCTGAACCAGTCGACACCCCAATCCAGTAGACGCTCGGCGGACGCCTCACCACCGGGCAAACCGACCTGCGCCGGATAGCCCACCTTGACGCCATGGTCGTGGGCAACTTCGATGATGCGGCGGTGGCGTTTTTCGGCGACTGGATCCGAGAAGTCCATCGACGGAATCTCGCCGAACGCGAACGCAAGGTCCGCCGGTCCCGGGTAGATGGCGTCGAGACCCGGTACCGCGGCGATCTCCTCGACGTTTTCGTAGCCGGCGACTGTTTCAATCTGGACGATGGTCATGGCGACGTTGTTCGCAGCGCCGATATAGCCCGACGTGAGACCCGCGCGCACGGGTCCCATGCTGCGGATGCCGGCGGGCGGATAGCGGCACGCAGCAACGAAGTCCGCAGTGTCCTCGGCGGTGTCGATCATCGGGCAGACCACGCCGTAGCAGCCGGCGTCCAGCGCCTTCATCACGCCGGCGGGATCAGCGGAGGGAACCCGCACCATCGGAGTCGCGCCGGTGCCCGACAACGCCGTGAACTGGCCGTACATCGTCTGGTAATCCGACACGCCGTGCTGAAGGTCGATGACCACCGAATCAAACCCGACCGAGCCGAAAAGTTCGGCGAACAGTGCGCTGTTCGACCCCATCCACACCTGGGTCGGGAATTGGCGTTCATCGAGAAGTTTCTTGAAGCGGTTCTCTGCCATGGTATTCACTCCGTTCCGCCGGTAATGGTGATGGCGACGCGTGGACATGCCGCCACAGATTCGCGTGCCAGATCGACTTGGTCTTCGGGAATATCGTCGGGCACCACAACGGCGAATCCCCATTCGTCGAGCTCGAACAGCTTGGGCGCTATCCCGGCACAGGTTCCGTATCCGTCGCATTTAGTGGCATCGACGTGAAGTTTCATCACAGTGCTTCCTTCGTCATCTCATTGGCGTCCACCCGGAAGCGGGTGAACCCCGCCTTTACGTCGGGCATCAAGACCGCGCAGCGTGCGCACGGTCCGCGGCGATGCTCATCGACAGTGTCAGGAAATTCGCGAAGAAGACTGGCGGCGACGTAGGCTGCGCCGTCCAGCAGTCCGCATGCTCCACGGCGCAGCAGACGAGTCGACCAGTTGCTCAGCTTGTCCAGCTGCTCATCGGTGGCCTCGCCGCGGCCCAGGGCCGCGGCCACGTCGCTCATCGCCGCCGTTCCCCTGATGCAGGCGCCGCATTGTTGGGCGCTCGAGCCGGCGAGGTAGGCCATGACATCGGCGATCGCGGCGACGACACAATCATCGGGGCCGATGACCACCACGGCCCCGCAACCCAAGCCGCTGCCAAGCGCGCGCAGCTCGTCGTAGCACAGTTGCGTGTCCAGTGCGTGCGGGCCGAGGGCTCCGGCGAAGAATCCGCCCATCAGAAACGCGCGCGGCTCACCGTCGGCGCCGCCGGCCTGATCGAGCGCTTCACCCAGCGAAATGCCCAGCGGGACTTCGTAAAGACCCGGTCTTCGACACGCCCCCGACACCGTCATCAGGAAGGTCCCCGGTGAACTGGGGGTCCCCACCGCGCGGAACATATCGGCGCCGTGGCGTGCGATCCAGGACACGTGCGCCAGCGTCTCGACGTTGGACACCAACGTCGGCCGATCGTCGACGCCGGATTCGAACGGCCTCGGTGGTTTGTCGACGGGCAGCGCGGGGCCACCGTTGATGGCGCGGACCGCCGAGGTCTCCTCGCCGGCGACATAGCTGGCATCCACAATGAATAGCTCTGTGCTACAAGCTTTATCGCCCAGCTCAGCCAGCGCTGTGCGGATGCTTTGGGCCGCCTCGCCGTCGGAGACGTAGACCACGCTACGTTCGGCGGACATCGCATCCGCTACACGTAACAATCCGTCAAGCACCAGATGGGGGCGACGGCGCAGCAGCCAGCGATCCTTCACCGACGCCGGCTCCCCCTCCTCACCGTTGGCGACGACCACACAAGGGTTGCCCGACCCGCTCACGGCATTGATCTTGCGCGCCAACGGAAATGCCGCGCCCCCACGCCCGACCAACCCCGCACTGTCGATGGCAGCAAGCAGGTCAGCGCCCCTCAGGCCGTCCGACAAACCTTCCGCCGCAACGTATTGGTCCAGGGACTCACGTTCCGCTCCGGGTCGCAACAGGCGCGATTGAATTCGTGGCACCGACTCGAGAGTGAGATCCACACGCGTGCTCAGATCCGATACCATTCGCGCGCCGAGTCGTACATGACCTTGGCGCGCATCGACTCCGGAAGTGCCGTGATGAATGCGCCGAGGTCCCCGTCGTGCGTGTGCGGATAGTCGGTGCCGAACATCAGAAGGTCCTCTGAGCCCAGCCACTGCAGCAGGAACGGCAGTTCTTCGAGCGGACCCAGATCCAACGGTGCGATGGAGAACCGCATGTGCTCACGCACCAGAGACGTTGGTGACTTTGTCAGCCAGGGGATTTCGCGGCGCAAACCCTTCCACTCCTTGTCCATCCGCCAGGACCAGATCGGCACGAAAGCAAATCCCGCTTCCATGACCGCTACCCGGAGGTCGGGGAAGGACTGGAATACGCCCTCGCCGATCAGGCTGGTGATCTGCGCGGTGTACACCTGCATCTCGGCAGCGTGCTCTTCGACGTAATACGACGGCCAGCCAGTCGGCGAGGGCGCGCCGTTGGTGATGCCGCCCCAGTGCAGGCCCATCACAAGGTCGTGTCGCACCATCGCGTCGAATACGGGATGGAAGACCCGCTGGCCGTAGAGGCGATCGCTGCGCACCGGCATGTTCACCTGAACGAAGCCGGGATGGTCGCCGACGCGGTCGATCTCGCGGGCCATGTCATCGGGGTAGCGGGCCGGTACGACGATGGAGGCACGCAGCCGCGAATCCTTCTCCAGCCACTCGGCGATGAGCCAGTCGTTGACCGCCGATGCCAGCGCCGCGGCGAAATCGGGATGTCGGATCGAGTCGACACCGTAATAGCACGTCAGAACCGCTGCCGTGACGTCCCACGGTTCCAGGATGTGCTCCCGCACCAGACTTAGATCCGAGGCGGGTTTGCGCCCGTCGTCGGGTTTCCACTGCGGCCGCGCCGAAATGGGCAATCCGGGGGCGTACACCGTCTGCTGTACGGCGGGTTGTGACCAGCCGCGGTCACGGATGTACTGCCGCCAGATCGGTGACAGATAGGGCATCAAGGTGTCGACAGAGCCGACGTTGGCGTGCACGTCGGCGTCGATGATTCGCCCGGGCCAGATCTCGTTCCGGGTCATGCCTTCCAGTAGCGCGCTGGTCATCGGGCGGACTCGGCGACCGGTGACGAGCCCACTGCGCTGGGCAGCGGGATGTTGTAGAGCTCACTGGCGATTCCGGCGAGAATCTTGGCTTTCGTCTCGTGCGGCACGCTGGCGGGCACGGCTTCTTGAGGCGAATCGAAATCCCAGTGCGGATAGTCCGAGGAGAACATCAGCCGGTCGCCGATGCCGAAACGATCGCAGTACGCCAAGACGTCGTCGAACCAGCGCGGATCCTCCGGTTCCTCCATCGGCTGGGTGGAGTACCAGAAATGCTCTTGCAGATACTCCGAGGGCAGCTTCGTCAGATGCGGCACCTCTTTGTGCATCACCCGGTAGGAGGCGTCCAACCGCCACGCGAATGCAGGCACCCATGACCATCCGAGTTCGATGAGCACCACCTTGAGCTTCGGGAACCGCTCGAAGACACCCTCGAAGATCATGCTGGGCACGAGGCTGAAGTTCTGTTGGGCGAATCCCACATGATCCTCGAAGTAGTAGCTGGGCCACCCGCATGCGGTCACCTGGCTACTGCGCGTGGCGCCGACGTGAAACGCCACCGGGATGTCGAAGTGCTCAGCGGCCTCGAAGATCGGCCAGTAACGAGGGTTGCCGATCGGTCGATCCGTGCGGGACGGGAGTCCGATGTGGGCCCACTGCACGCCGTCGGCCTTCTCTCCAGCGCACCGCGCAATCTCGGCGGCGGCGTGCTCTGGCTGTTCGACGGGGACCGAGACTGCGCCGTGCCAGCGTTTGTCGACGGCGAGCCAGTGATCGCGCATCTGCTCGTTGACCGCACGCTGGTACTCGCGGCCCAGCTCGGCAGGTTCCCAGCCGCCCAGGTCGACCGACAACGGATTGAGCATCGCCGCGGTCAGGTCGTAGAAATCCAGGTGCTGCTCGCGAGCGAATTCCTCGTCGCTTCCCGGCGGCATACCGTTGGGCGGTACCGTGTCCAGCCGGTGCGCGAAAGCCCGCTGCCTGGGCAACTGGCCCGCGACCGACGTCCCGGCGCGCATGCCGACTTGACTGAGCCATTCCCGCCACCGTTGAGACAGGTACTTGAACAGGTGCAGATAGGAGACGCCCGCATGCGTGTCGACATCGATCACAGGTAGCCCGGCTCGGGTACCCGGCAGGGGGCGGGACACCAATTGTGCCTGAGTCATGGTTGTGGCTCCCTCTACGATGGGCCAGAAGCGGTCGCGGCGCACGGGTGTGGGCTGCACGGCCTTCGATATTTCGAATACAGTTACAGTATGACGGAGGCCGCATTCGATATGCAAGATGCCAATGTGCGAGATATCGTTGGCGGCCGTCGCGGCGGGCGCCGGGCCGAGCAGGCGCCCAACGCGCCGGCCGATCCCTCGCCGCAGGAGCTCATCAGCCTCGGCCGCAAGCTGCAGGCCATGCGTCAGCAGTGCGGCTTTTCGCTGGCCACAGCCAGTGAAGCCGCCGGTATATCGCCCTCTTTTCTGTCCCATGTCGAGAACGGCAAGGGCGACATCACGTTCCTCAAGCTCGCGCGCCTGGTCGAGGTCTACGGCGGCTCGATCCACGACCTCATCCCGCAGAATCCGCCGTCGCCGGCCGGGCGCAGCCGTGTTGTACGAGGCGACCGTCTTCCGGCGCTGCGCGAGTCAGGCAACCAGGCCGCGATGTCGTTGCTGGCACCTGACGGCCATTTGGCGATTCGGCCGATTCGGACCGTCATGCGGCCTGGATTCGAAGAGTATGTCGCCGGAACGCAGGCCGAGCAGTTCATGTACGTGTTGGCCGGTATGGTGGAGTTCGAATTTCCGGACGAGACTTGTGTGCTCAAGCGCGGTGACGCGATTTACGTGATGGTCGACGAGGGCTACACAATCAGGATCAAGGGTCGCTCCGAAGCCGTGGTGTTGAACTGCACGGTGCCACTGAAGCCGTAAGAGGCCGTAATAAGTAGATCATACAGCTGAGTTGACCTGTATGATCAGCACTCATGGCGCAACCCCGGTCAAGCGGTAGGCGTTGACGAAATCAACGTGCGCAGATGGTCCGGTCGAGCATCGCGGCGAGGACCATCGCCGAGCTGATTCTCTAATCGGTGACAAGCCTCAGCCAGGACGCCGGCTCGAACTGCTTGAGACACACGATTTTTCGGCCGGCATACATGTTCGACAGCACGGCACCGACGCCCGCGATATGGTACGGCCGCGCACACACCGATGCCGCTTACCCCAGTGGCGCGGTCGAACTCAACCGTGGTGGTCACCTAACTGACGAGCACCCCGCATCGGGTGCTGAGCATCCATCGTCGATGTCATCTTCTATGTCCGGTGTGTGTTAATCGCTGGCCGGCAACGGTTTTGCCTCTTTGAGCGTGAGGACTTTCTTGGCCACGCTGAGTGTGCCATCGCCCGCTTTCGTCACCAGCACCTCGGCACCGTCATCACTGATATAGCGCTTGCCCAGCGTGTTGCCTCCGGCGAACGCGGGATCAATGGCTAGGCCTGGGCCCGCGGCGATGTCGATACTGACCATTGCGGCTCCCCCGGCGCGCAGATCGTCAAGGGAGTCCGCGGCGCGCACCACGATCACCTGGGTATCGCAAACCTGGCTTTTGAGCCGGGCGCCGTTCTTGATCATCTGTACTCCTTTTTGATGACTACGCGACCGCGATGTTCTTGATACGAAGGAATTCCTCGATGCCCTGGCGGCCGCCTTCCTTCCCGTAGCCGCTGGCGCCGATACCTCCGAACGGCCGACGCACGTTGGCATTGAGCGCCCCGTTGATGAGCACCTCACCGGTGACCAACTCCTCGGCGATCATCAACGCCCGCTTGAGATTCGCCGATTGCACATATCCGGAGAGCCCGTACCTTGTGCCGTTCGCGATGGCGATGGCCTCGTCGTCACTGCTGAACTTGGTGACCGCCAGCACGGGTCCGAACACCTCGTTCTGCGCGAGATCAGATTGCGGATCGACGTCAGCGAAGACCGTTGGGGCAAGGAAGAACCCGTCGGGGAATTCGCCGCGCAGCTGATGGCCGCCGGTGAGCAGCTTGGCACCGTCGGCTTCGGCGCGGCGGATCACTGCGATGATGCGCTCCATCGCTTCAGCGCTGACAACGGGACCAGATACGGTTTCGGCGGCGAACGGATCCCCCACCACGAGGCCTTCTGCTGTTCCGACGACGCGGGCAAGCACGTCGTCATAGATCGCTTCGTGGACAAGCATCCTGGTCGGGAGCGCGCATCCCTGCCCACTGAGAATGCCGACCGCTGAGAAGGTTCCCATCATGCACGCCATGTCCAGGCTCGCATCCTCGAGAAAGATGTTCGCCGATTTTCCGCCGAGTTCGAGTACGACGGGTTTGAACGTCTCGGCGCACCGTTGCAGGATCGCGGTGGCCGTCTTACCCCCGCCGGTGAACGAGATCTTGTCCACGCCCGGATGATCGATCAGCGCCACTCCGGCGTCCGCACATCCAGGCAGCACGTTGAGGACGCCGGGAGGCAATCCCGCCTGCAGCGCCAGGTCGGCGAACAGTTGGCTGCTGAAAGGTGTCAGCTCAGATGGCTTGACCACCACGGTGTTTCCAGCGGCGAGCGCTGCGGGAAGCTTCATGCTCAACGACATCAGCGGTGCGTTCCATGTGATGATCGCCCCAACCACGCCGTACGGCTGGGCGAGGCTGTAGCTGAGTTCGCCACCGTCGGTGAACGATCCGGTCATCTCCGAATGCGGCTTGTCGGCGTAGCCCGCGTAATACCGGATCCAGTCCGCGGCCAACGCGACAGGGACCAAAGACACCGGGGTGCCGTTGTCCAGGGCGCCCAACCGGCAGAACTCCGCAGTGTTCTCCTCGACCAGATCGGCCAGGCGCGAGAGGACGCGAGCACGTTGGGGAGCCGGCGTCCGCCGCCAGCCGGCGAAGGCCTCGCGCGCCGCGGTCACCGCGAGGTCGACCTCGTGAGCACCGGCGAGAGGAATCGTGGCGTCCACTTTGCCGCTCACCGGGCTGACATGACCATGGGTACCGCCAGTGCCCTCGGTCAGTTTCGCCTCGCCGATCCTCAATGCGACCGGTGGTGTGGTGCGGTCGGTCATCGTGTCTCCTTGGTTGATGTGCGTCGGGTTGGTTCGCGGTGGGCCGCGGTGAAATACGGCAAGACCAGATCGTCTTGCAGCGGAAAGAATTCGACTCGCACCCGCAGCCCGACACGCAGCGCCTCGGGCTTGAGGCCAACGATGTTGGTCAGCATCTGGTATCCCTCACGCAGGGTGACGATCGCGGGCGCATACGGCGCCGCGAACTCTGCGGTGACCGGCCGATACACAACCGTCCAGCTGTAGACCTCGCCGCGCCCGCGGCTGGTGCGCCACCCCAGCTTGTCCGACATGCAGTTCCGGCAATTGTCCACCGGGGGGAAATTGGCCTCGCCACATTCCGCGCACCGCTGGTAACGCAGCTTGGCTTCGCGGCATCCATCCCAGAACGGCCTGCTCGTCGGAGTGCTGCTGTGTGGTACCGGCCCGGTCTGCGGTGACAACACGTCGTTGGCGGTCATCGCGGTTGGGCTCCCAACAGCAAAACGGTCATGAACAAGGCCCCTGCTCCGCCGTTGCTGCACAAGGCAACCCGCGCGTCGGGAACTTGCAGCGGCCCGGCTTGGCCGCGCAGCTGCTCGACCGCACGGATGGCGCGCTGCATCATTTGAGGGTTCTCCCCGGCGTGACTGAACGACATCGTCCCGCCGTCGGTCGTGACCGGATGGCTGCCGTCGATGGCAATATGGCCGTCGGCAACAAACGGGCCGCCTTCGCCATCCGGACAGAACCGAAACGCCTCGAGCTGACGGATGATCTCGAAGGAGAACGGATCGTAGAGCTCAAGTACGTCGACGTCGTCACGATCAAGGCCCGCTTGCTCGAAGGCGAGGTCGGCCGCGCGTCGACCGACGTAGCCATTGAGGTGCGACGCCCGGTGACCTGTCAGGTCCCACGCCGGCGGATGCTTGTAGGACGGACCGTAAAAGTCTGCTCCGCTGCCCAATATGTAGATGGGTCCCCGTGCCCCGTCGAATCGTTCGACGTTGGCTAGCACCAGCGCGCAGCCTCCTTCGGAGGTCATCGCGCAGTCCAGCAGATGGAACGGGTCAGCGATCATACGCGAGGCGGTGATGTCAGCAGGGGTGAAGGGACCGCGTCGGTAGTACACGGCTTCGGGATTGGCCGAGCCGTTGTTGCGAATGGTCGCCGCAACCATCGACATCTGCTCGCGCGTCGTGCCGTACACCTCCATGTGGCGACGCGCGATAAGCGCGAACTCGGCGGCGGTGAACATCCCCCAGGGCACGACGAACTCGTTTTCCGGGCGAGTCCACGGCGCGGTGGCCGCGTGGTCGCGATAGTCGCCGGCTTGCGCAGACACGAGGACGACGACCTCGGCGAGGCCGTTCTCGATTGCGGCCGCAGCCTCGGTGACCATGCCCAACCCGAAGCTGAATCCCTGCCAGGCCGGCCCGATGCGCAGATCGTAGATCAGCGCAGACGACTCGGCACCCGCGCTGATCCCGTCGACGTCGCTGACGTGCAGACCGCCGTCCTTCAGCGCACCCTGCACCGCCTCGATCATCAGCGCCCGCGACGTCGCACCGTCCAGCCTGCGACCTTGCCGGGTGTTGTACACCCCGACAATGGCTGCGGTGGGTTTGGCGCTGACCACGGTGTCCTTTCGGTGCTGAATATCTTGCGGGCGTTCAGTTCTCGTCGGCGACCACACCCAGGTAGGTGCCCAGGACATCGAAGGCTTGACCGTCGCGCACGATGGTGCCGACCTTCTTGCTCCGGTCGTCGAGGCGCTCGGTGTCAGCGGCCACGATGTCGAATCGGACGTCGACGGGCCGCGCGGTCTGCGGATCGGTGATCTCGATCCGCAGCACCACTGCACGCTCGTCGCCGTCCCATTCGACATCGGTGATGCGGTGTCGCGAGGTCAGCTCCATCACCGTCGACTCTCGGCGCAGAAGGAACCGGATGGGGGCGCACAGTTCGCCGGCCCGGGGGGGAACGCACAACGAGACCGCCATGTCCGCCTCACAACCCTGCGGGCCGGTCGCTGATCACACCGGACTCCGCCAAGGCTTTGAGCTCAGCGTCGGCGATGCCGAGCAAGCGCGAGAGGACTTCTTCGTTGTGTTGGCCGAACAGCGGCGCGGGCGTTCGCACCCAATTGCGGGGTTTGTTGTCGACAGTGAAAGGCAGCCCCAGGCACTTGAACGTTCCGGCGACTGGGTGGTCGACCGTCTCCCAGAACCCACGCGCCAGCAACTGCTCATCGTCGAGCAGGGCTGATTGCACGGTCACCTGCGCGGCGGCGACCCCACGAGCGCGAAGCCGTGCGACGACGTCGGCTGGGGTGCGTTGCATCGTCCAGTCCGAGATGACCTTGTCCAGGTAGTCGGCGCGGCGGCGCCGCTCTTGCTGTCGATTAAGCGTGGTGTCGGCTGACAGCTCGGGCGCGCCGATAGCTTGGGTGAACGACGGCCACAGTTCGTCGGAGACCGAGATCGCTACCCACGCATCATCGCCCGCACACCGGTAGACGCCCTGCGGGCTCGCGTCGGGTCCACGATTGCCATCCCGTCGCAGCTCAATTCCGTCTTCGGAGTATTCGAGCACCATCTCGGCGGCAATGTTCAAGGCGGATTCCACCATCGTCGCCTCGACCTGCATCCCGGCATCGGTTCTGTCGCGAACTACGATCGCAGCGATAGCCGCGAAAGCTGCGTGCAATCCGGCGATCGGGTCGCACACACCACGGGGCAACACAGGTGGTCCGTCGGCTTCGCCGGTCATCCAGGCCATGCCGGTGGCCTGTTCCATCGTTTGAGCGAAACCGACCCGATCACGCCACGGTCCATCCAAACCGAACGCCGGCATCCGGACCATGACCGCGCGCGGATTGGCCGACTGCACCGCGGCCCATTCGAGTCCGAGATTCGTCATCACCCGCGGCGAGAAGTTCTCGATCACCAGATCGCTGTGCTTGATCAGCTCCAACGCCGCTGCATGTCCCCTAGGGTCGCTCAGCTCAAGTGTCAGACTTCGCTTGTTGGTATTCGTGCATTGGTATGTGGGGCCCCATTCCCACCATTGGTCCCAGTTCGGCGGGCGCGTACCGGAGAAACGCATGCCATCGGGGCGGCGCACCCCTTCCACCTTGATGACGTCTGCACCCAAACCTGCCAACACCTGCGTAGCGAGCGGCCCCGCCCAGAACGCGGTGAAGTCGGCCACCCGGATTCCCTGCAGCGGAAGGTCGTTGACGTCATCGACGACAGCACTGGCCGTTCGCGCCGGCCAGTGCACCGCGCCGGTATCAGCTCCGACGTCGGGTGGGACGACACCCGTTCGTGCGCCGAATGCGCTGCTGCGATACGGCACCCGAGGTTGCAGAGCTCCGCGCACAGATTTGACGAACACACCCCGTTGCACGAAATGGTCAATCGACGTCACGCTGCCCGGAGTAGCGATGGGTGCAACGGGAATTCGCAGCGCGACGGCGGTGTCGATAATCTCGTCGGTTGTCTTGGACTGCGCCCAGTTATGCACCATCTCGAGGAATTCATCGCGGCGACGGACCCGGCCACCCAGAGAGGCGAGATCGTCGTCGTCGAGGAGGTCGGGGCGCTCGATCAAGACCAGGAAGTCCTGGAACTGCTGTGCAGTGATGGTACAGAAGCCGACCAAGCCATCGGCTGTCGGCACGATCGACGGTAGCTCCAGTGTTCGCGGAGGCAACGGCGAATCTCCGGCGAGGACACTGGTCGACATCGCGGCCAGCCCGCCGAATCCGATCACCATCGCCTCGTACACCGAGAAGTCGATGACCGCCCCCGACGCGGTGGCTCGCTTCTGGCGGACTGTGGCCGCCGCGATAGTCGCTGCGAACGCGCCGGCCAGCCACTCACCGATGCGGCCGCCGGCTTGCAACGGCTCGCTGCCCGGCCAGCCACGGCCCCATGTCGATCCGCACATCGCCTGCAGGATGAATTCGTTTACCTCGATGCCCTCGTCGACGTACGGCCCGTGGGTGCCGAATGGCGTCACCACCACGACGACGGCATGGGGGGCGGCGCGGGCGAGTTCGTCCAGCGTCGGCCCCGTGGTCAGGTCGCTCAGCACGAGGTCCGCACCGCCGATGAGGTCATTTGCTAGCGAACCTCGTTCTGCGACAACGGATTTCTTCGACTCGGCGAGGTAGCCAAAAAGCACGCCCGGCGACCCGATGTTTCCGTCGGTGTCGTGGCTCTGCCAATATCGCATCGGATCGCCATCCGGCTTTTCGACCTTGACGACCTCGGCTCCGGCATCGGCGAAGAGTTTTCCGCAGTACGAGACGGCGATGCCAGTGGAGAATTCCAGCACCCGCCAGTCGGCTAACGGCGGTTCACCGAGCATATCCGTAGCCACGTTGCCGGGCGCGCTCAGTCGCCGAGACGCGTAGCGCGCCCAGCGATTCCGGGTGTCTCGGCGGTCAGCTGTGCCTGAAGGGCGAACTCAGCCATCCGAGCCCACGCATCCCGGTCACGCTGGCTGGCTTTGTGCCCGACATGGGTTACCACGTCCACGTCGGTGGCTTGTGACCGCAGATACCCGGCGCGGGCATGGTCCCTGGGGACGAATTTGAACGGCTCGAATGAGTAGGCGGCCATCGCGTTCTCGTGTGTGATCTTGTTAATCACCTCGTCATCGAGGTGGCCCATCGTCTCCACGACGTCCTCGGGCGCAAACGGCCAATTGCTGTCCGAATGCGGGAAATCCGACTCCCAACACAACATGTCCTCGTTGAACCAGTCCATGTTCTTCACGCCGACCTTGTCACTGATAAAGCACGTGTAGAAGTGACGCTTGAAGACGTCGGCGGGTCCGTCGTATCCCTTTGGGAACTCGGCAAGCGTCCAGCCGGAGTGCCGGTTGAAGACATGCTCAGAGCGCCAGAGGAAGTAGGGAATCCAACCGACATCACCTTCGGTCAGCGAGAACTTGAGTTCTGGGAAGTCGGCCCAGAACTCGGCCCAGATGAGTTCGACGAAGGTGAACATGCTCATCATCGATGACGCGGTCATCATCACGCTGGCGGGCGCGTCCAGAGACACCATCGGCGATCTCGACGACGACCCGACATGGGTGCACAGCACGGTCTTGCTCTCGCAAACCGCCTCGAACAGCGGATACCAGTACTTGGTGTGGATGCTGGGCATCTGCAGTGCCTCGGGATTCTCCGAGAACGTCACCGCGTGACAGCCCTTGTCCGCCAGGCGCTTCACCTCTTTTGCGGCCTCCTCGACGTCGAACAACGGCAGGATGCCGCATGGAATGAATCGACCGGGATAGGCCCCACACCACTCGTCGACGTGCCAATCGTTGTACGCCTTGATCATCACCAGGTTGACGTCGCGGTCAGGCCCCTGGTTGAGCACCTGGCCCGAGAAGCCGGTGAAGTTAGGAAAGTTCAGGCCGGCGAGTTGGCCTCCGGCGTTCATGTCTCTCACGCGTTCGTCGACGTTGAAGCAGCCTGGCCGCATCTCGTCGTAGCGCGAGGCATCGACGTTGTACATCTCCCGGGGCTTGCCCGCGACCGCGTTCAATCCCATGTTCCGGCCGCGAACCTTGCCGTAGTACCACTGATGGATTCCATCGGGCTCGATCACGACCCGAGGTGCGTACTGTTTGTACCTGTCTGGGACGTGCGCGTCGAACATGTCCGCCGGCTCGGCGATGTGATCGTCGACGCTGATCAAGATCAGATCGTCCTTGTTCACCGTGCCTCCTCCCGCGCCCGCCACTGACGGGACCGCGTCGGTTTCGCCCAATGCAGAGCTCCTGCCCATAACCGAGCAGGTATATGTCTATTAGACAATGATGTAGATCACGCTGTCAACGCGGTTTCGGTCACCGGCCGATGCCGATGTATGCCCTGGCGGCTGAGTGGACCGCGCATGCTCAG
Source organism: Mycobacterium sp. 94-17 (assembly GCF_035617725.1). Lineage (NCBI taxonomy): Bacteria > Bacillati > Actinomycetota > Actinomycetes > Mycobacteriales > Mycobacteriaceae > Mycobacterium > Mycobacterium sp. 94-17. The sequence goes on along the minus strand of NZ_JAPIYN010000008.1, from coordinate 54,021 downwards.
TAATGAATACGGCCATTTCACCGGCATATTTAGCGCCTTCGGCGCGACCCGCGGAGTGACTACGATCAGGCGTCGATTGGTGACGCCGGTCGTCAGTAGCCGCGCGAAGCGCCTTGAATCAAATATGACTATTAGTCGATCGATCGCCACAGTCCTGGGTATGGAGCGGCTCAGTGGGCCGGATGCGTTCTTTCTTCATCTCGAGACCCCGACGCGGCCGCTCAATGTGTGTTTCATCGTCGTTCTGGACACAGCGACGATGCCGGGCGGCCACCAGTTCGACACGCTTCGTGCGATGCTGTCGGCGCGCGTCGACACGTCGCCGAGTTCCGTCTGAAACTGGCCGATTCTCGCCTGAACCTCGACCACCCGTGTGGGTGGAGGACCCGGACTTGGTACGGCCGCATCAGGGCCCTATATCCCATGGGACCCATCTTGACCGCGGCGGGTCTGACCGTCACGGTCATGTCCCTCGACGGCGAGCTGGTGTGGGCTTGGTCTCCTGCCCGGATCTGCTGCCGGATCTGTGGAGTCTCGCCGACTTGTTCCCGCGAGCGCTTGATGATCTCATCCTGTGCGCCGACGCGACTGGGTTATCGCTGGTGGCCCGAGTGGCGGGCGATACTGTCGGGCTATGACGATGCTGGACAGCCAGGGGCGACGCTAGTGGTGCGCAGTCATGGCTGGTCCGGTAACGCCCCGGCGTCCGATGAAGAGGCCATCGACCGCATCCTCGATTCGGCGGAGCGGATCATCGAGGAACGCGGATCCTCCATGCGCCTGGCCGACGTGGCCCGCGACATCGGTGTCACCCGGCAGACCGTCTACCGGTATTTTCCCGGCACCGCCGCGCTGATGGTCGCCACTGCGATGCGATCGGCCAACGGCTTCCTCGGTCAATTGTCCTCGCGGATGCAACCCGAGACCGACCCCGTCACCGCGCTCGTCGAGGGGATGGCGTTCGCCATCGAGAGCCTGGCCGATGACCGCCAGGTCGGGTTGGTGCTCAATGAGCGCCATCAAGCAAACACCGGGTCGATCATGACTGAGGCGGCGATCACCTTTGGCCGCTCGATGCTGCATACCCTCGATGTCGATTGGCAGCAGCATGGTTTCACCGATCCCGAGCTCGATGAGCTGAACGAGTTCTGTTTGCGGACCCTGAACTCGTTTCTGGTAGATCCCGGTCGACCCGTGCGCAAGGGAGCAGAATTGCGCCGCTTCCTGACGCGTTGGGTAGGCCCGGCGATCGCCTATCCCCAGCAAGCCGCCGCGCTGGAGGCGCTTCGCCTTCTGTCGCCCCGGCCAACACCGCGCCGCCGCGCAAGAGTGCGCTGACCCGTCTTCGGCGGTACGGATGCGGTTGCGCCAGAACAGTCGGCGCAGGCAGTGCCGCCGAGGCTCGCGCGTCCGTCCCGGAGTAAGTCCCGCAGCATCCGCAATGTTGAGTTCGTCTAGTGAAGGTGTGGCGGCCTGCAACGAATCGAGTGGTACGGCCGCTGTCGACGGGATGCTGGCCGCACTGGAGGGCACGCTGTCCGGTTCGTGATGGCTCGGAGGTCGGCCGACGGGCCACGGACACAACAGAGGCCCACTCCGCCAAGCCATTCGCCGTTTCCGCCGGCCGCACTACATCTCGCACTCTGGTGCGTGCCCTCCGTATCTGTGCGGCACGCGCGCTCTCGTTCTCGCCTGGGGCGACACCCGTGCGACGCGGGGCTAACATCGCAGATCGTGACGCAGGTGTCTCGGTGCACGAAGAGGTGGCCTCGGGAGCCTTTCACGCGTTTGATCAACTGGCAGCGAACGCGCCGATCTCCGTCGCGTTCTTCGCCAGCCAGTGCGCTCACTTGCGTGCCGCACTCGTTGAGTCATCCCAGCCAGCGAATGATCGCCGCTTAGACGCCTGATCCGGCTCTCGCGCTGATCAACTTAGCCCGGTAGCCGGCTCCCGGTCGGGGCCATCACTTATGCCTCGGCCCGTCGCATCCCGTGTCATCTGTCTACTTGGCGTCGACGAGGGTGGGCCGCGCCGGCGCGACCGCCGGCATCTTCTGGCCCGCACGCAACACGCTTCCCGTGCGTTCGTTGCCGACAATGTCGGTGGGCTTCCCCTCGGCGAATACCAAGCGGCCACTGACCATTACGGCGGTCACGGTCTCGTCGTTGCGGTTGACCATGCGCGACATGCCACCAAAGTGCTCGATCGTGTCCTCGGCGTAGGCGTCAAGCCGTGCATCGAGCTTTTCCGGATCAACTACCAGCAGGTCGGCACGATCACCGAGGCGCAGATGTCCAGCGTCGATGTCATACCAGTCTCCGAGGTCACCGGTCATCTTGTGCACTGCCTGCTCGATGCTCATGAACGGCTTACCTGCCAACTCGCAATCGCGCACGTGGCGGAACAGGCGCAGCCCACTGTTGTAGTACGCCATATTGCGCAAGTGCGCGCCGGCGTCCGAGAAGCCCATCTGAATCGACGGGTGTTGCGCGAACTTCTTGAGCACTTCTGGCCTGTGGTTGGAGATCACCGTACGCCAACGCACCGCCTTGCCGTGCTCGAGAATCAAGTCAAGGAAGGCGTCGACCGGATGCAGCCCTCCACGCTCAATCCCGATCTGACCGAACGACTTACCGATCACGGATTCATCTGGGCAGGAGACGATTTCGGCATCAAAGAAGTCTCGTTGCCAAACGCGGATCCCCCACTTGTCTTCGTAGTCTTTACGGAACCGTGCGCGGTACTCTTCGTCACGCATCATCTCGTCGCGCTCGGGACTGTCCGCGACATGCTGAGCCAGGCAACCACTGCCGAACTCCTCGAAGATGACGGAGTCGATCCCGTCCGCGTACACCTCGAACGGCACCGGAAGATGTTGCCAGCGGAAGTCAGCGCCGAGGCGATTCACCATCCGCGCCGGCGGGCCCATGATGTACGGCGACAAAGGATTCGACTTGACGTCGGCGGCGGACAGCAGAGTGGTCTTGAGGCGCTTACGGAAAATCCCCAACGACTGCAGCATCTGCGACACCACATTGAACGGGTTCTCGAAGTCGGGGCCGGATTGCAGTACCCGACCGCGGCGGCGCACGATGCCCTTGAGGCGGCGCAGTTCGCGCACGGGTGCGTAGGTCGACGGCAAGGTGCGTGAGCGACAAGGCTCCCCGTCGAGCTTGTCGAACTTCAACTGTTGTGAGGACAGCCCGATGAAGCCGGCGTCGAGGGCGTCATTCAGCCACGTGTCGATCTGCCGGAGTTCGGCGGCAGTGGGGCGAACGTCGTCGCGCGTCGCGCGATCCAGACCCATGACTGCGGTGCGCATGTCTGAATGGCCGATGAACGCGGCGAGGTTGGCTCCTAACGGCCGGGCCTCCAACGCATCGATGTACTCCTGGGCGCTCGACCAGCTCTTGTTGCGGTCGACCGCCTCGATCACGTACTTGCGCGGAATGGCCTCGACGCGTCCGAACAGGTCGCCGGCGTCAACACCGCCGACATGCACCGTCGAGATCGAACACGAACCGATGAGCACCGTGGTCACGCCGTGTCGCAACGACTCCGAGAGCGCCGGGCGTCAAGCACCTCGACGTCGTAGTGGGTGTGAATATCGATCATGCCGGGCTGAACCCATTTACCCGTGGCGTCGATCACGTTCGAGCAGCCGGTGGCATCGAGTTCGTCGGCCGAGATAGCGGCGACGTGCCCGTCGCGGATACCGATGTTTCGTATCGCCGACGGCGCACCGGTGCCATCGAACCACCGGCCATTACGCAGGATCGTGCCATAGGACATATGACTATGAAACCTTCGCCGCGCACACCTGTCAATGAATTCACTATACGTTTTGTCATATACGTCTAGTCATAGGGCCGGGCTGTGTGCCCTCGTCAACGGTGTGATTCGGCGATGTGTCCTCTGTGGGGAACCCGATTCGCGCCGCGCCTGTCCGAGCGAACGCCAGACACCGCGGGGGCATCGACTGGACATAGTGCTGCGAATGTCGCGCGTCGGCTCTGACCGCCGAGGCGGCGGGTTCACGGTTGGCGGGCTCGATGGTGGCTTCGATGTCAGAGTTGTCCAGGCTCCAACCGAATGCGCCGCGCAGATTGTCCATTTCGATTTCGGCCTGTTGGAGTCGCCGTTCATGATCGTTGGCGGAATGCACGTCAAGCAGGGCTGCCATCGACGCGTAGTAGTCGCAATATCGGGACCGCATCGCATCGGCTTCGCCGGACTCGCCGTCGACAGCCCGCACGATCGCCTCCGGCTGTTGACCGGTGGTTCACGACCCTGTCCCCCGGGCACGAGAAGTTCACTCGACGAACATCAGGAGCTACTTGATGCGCTCGGCGACAAAGACGTTGAGCGGGCGCGCACCATCGCCGAACGCCACGTCCTGGACGCCGGGCGTTCGCTGGCCGACTGGCTCGAGCGGCGCTCGGTCACGTCCGACGAGCCGCCTCCTGAACCAGCTGAACGCGCGACGTAAGCCCGAGCTTCGTATAGACGTGCGTCAGGTGGGCTTGCACCGTCTTGGGTGAGACGAACAGTCGCGCGGCGATGTCCTTGTTGCCCAACCCTTCACAGACCAGGCGCACGACATCGAGCTCCGCGGGCGTCAGGGACTCCCACCCGCTGGCCGGCCGTTTGCGCTCGCCACGGCCGCGCCTGGCGTAGGCGATCGCTTCTTCGACGGACAACGCCGCGCCCTCGGCCCAGGCGGCGTCAAAGTCCGTCTCGTCCAAGGATTCTCGGAGCGTGTTCACCCACGACTCGTAGTCGGACTCGTAGATCTTGAATCGCGCCATACCCATGCGCCGGCGGATGGCGGCTGCCGCACCGAAGAGCCGCGCCGCCCGTTGCCGGTCGGCGCCGGCGGCAAGCACCGCAAGGCACTCCAGGGTGTCCGAGATTCCCAGATAGGCCTGCACTTCGGCGCTGTGCGCCAAGGCATCTTGGGCATCCCGTTCAGCCTGCTCTGTGTCCCCTTGTGCCATCACGATCCGGGCGCGCGCCGTGAGAGCCACCATCCGGTGCCAACCCGCGGTCGTCGAAACGGCCTCATCGGCCCAGCGGCGAGCGGCAACCAGTTCCCCTGCCGCGAACGCGGCCTGCGCGTTGTAAGCACGCTGCACCACGGCGTTCCCAGTTGTCGTGCTCAATTGCTTCCAGGCAGCCGCGCAGGCGTCTTGAGCGGTCTCGACATCCCCCGCCGCCAGCGCCGTGAGGCCCGACGCTGAATATGCGAGGCCCTCAATGAACCCGCGCAGCTCCGACGCGGGAACGATGGCCCCATCGATTACGGACCGGGCTGCTTGCACCTCACCGTGCCAGGCCAGCGCGTAGCTTTGGCCCGCCAGGCCGTAGACCTTGTAGATCAGGTCGCAAGCCTCGGCGGCCTCTTCGGCAATCGCCCGGAAGTGCGGGGCAGCCCCCGCCGAATCGCCCTGGTATAACTGCGTCATTGCGAGCCAATACCGGCACTGGCGCGCATCGAGCCGATCACCAATTGCGTCGGCGAGATCGCGCCCTTCTTCGGCGATCGGACGCGCAGCGTTGGGCTCACCTACGCTTGTGGCCGCATATGCGTGCCAGGCCAAGATCTGGCAGAGCAGCCACTGATCGCCGATTTCCCTCGCGAGATCGCCCGCCTCCGCGAAGTATGACGCGGCCGGCTCACCATTTTGCGCGGCGGCGAAGCCGCAGGCAGTCAACGCTCGAGCCAGCAGCGCCGGATCACCGGTTTGGCGGGTCAGCGCCAACGCACGATCGGCCTCATCTTTGATGTCAGGTGTGCCCATCCAGATGGATAACAAGGCTTTGTCGGCGAACGCTCGCGCCTGGACTCCAACCGGTACGTCTTCATTGTTCGGACCGAGGCAGCCGAGGGCGGCCTCGAACCACGCCCATCCTTCGCGAATACGCCCCCGCGCGAGCCACACCGGCTGCAGGGACGAGGCGAAGGCCAGCGCCCGGTCGATGTCGGAGTTGTCCAGGCTCCAACCGAATGCGCCGCGCAGATTGTCCATTTCGGTTTCGGCCTGTTGGAGTCGCCGTTCATGATCGTTGGCGGAATGCACGTCGAGCAGGGCTGCCATCGACGCGTAGTAGTCGCAATGTCGACACCGCACCGCATCGGCTTCGCCGGACTCGCCCAGCTTCTCCAGCGCGTACTGGCGCACGGTTTCCAAGAGCCGATATCGCGTTGTGCCGCTGGTATTTTCGGCGATCACCAGAGACTTGTCGACCAACAGGCTCAGCTGGTCCAGCACCTGGTGGCGCTGCACCCCGTCGGCACCGGTGACCGCCTGCGCCGCGTCGAGGTCGAAGCCACCGAGGAACACCGCAAGCCGGCGGAACAGGATTCGTTCGGTGTCGGTCAGCAGGGCATGCGACCAATCCACCGAGGCGCGTAGCGTCTGCTGGCGGCGCACCGCCGTGCGTGAACCACCGGTCAACAGCCGGAAGCGATCGTGCAGGCTGTCGACGATCTCGTCCAGCGACAGCGAGCGCACCCGCGCCGCGGCCAGCTCAATAGCCAACGGCATGCCGTCGAGGCGCCTGCAGATCTCGGCCACCGCGGGCGCGTTGTCGTCGGCGATGCTGAACTCGGCCTTCGCCAGCCGAGCGCGGTCGGCGAACAGCTCCATCGCATCGTCGGCCAGCGAGAGCGAAGGCACCTGCCAGATCGCTTCACCGGACACCCCGAGCGGCTCCCGGCTCGTCGCGAGCACCGTCAGCTTTGGCGCGGCGGCCAGCAGGGCGGCGACCAATCCTGCGCTCGCATCGAGCAGATGCTCGCAGTTGTCGAGTACCAGCAGCATCTGGCGGTCGCGAAGGAACCGCAGCAGCGTATCGATCGTCGAGCGATCCGGTTGGTCGTACAGTCCCAGCGCGCGGGCCGCGGTAACCGGCACCACGTCCGGATGAGCGATCGGCGCCAGATCTATATAGCCGACGCCGTCGCTGAAGTCGTCCCCCAGTTCGGCCGCGACGTGCACGGCCAGGCGTGTCTTGCCCGCGCCACCGGCGCCGGTCAGGGTGACCAACCGGTTGCCCGCCAGTGCCTCGCGCAGGCTGGTGATTTCGGATCGGCGCCCGATGAAATTCGTGAGTTCCACCGGAAGGTTATGGGTGACAACGTCTTTGGTTGTACGCAGCGGTGGGAAATCGTGGGGCAGGTCAGGGTGGCAGAGCTGTATCACCCGCTCGGGCCGCGGCAGGTCCCGCAGCGGATGCGTGCCCAGGTCGGTCAGCGAGACATGAGGCGGAAGTTGATCGACAATCAAGAGTTCGGTCGCGCCCGACAGCACGGTCTGCCCACCATGAGCCAGATCGCGCAGCCGGGCGGTGCGATTGATCGCCGGGCCGATGTAGTTGCCCTCATCGCGCAGCCGCACCTCGCCGGTGTTGATCCCGATCCGCAACCGGATCGGCGCCAGCGGCGCCCGCTGCAGATCGAGGGCGCAGGCCACCGCCTCAGTCGCGCGGGCAAACGCGATGACGAAGCTGTCGCCCTCACCCTGCTCGACGGGCCGGACCCCGCCGTGGGCGGCGACCACCTCCGCCAGCGTCTGGTCCAGCCGTGCCACAGCAACGGACATCTCGTCGGGCTGGGTCTCCCACAGGCGCGTGGAGCCCTCGACGTCGGCCAGCAGCAACGTCACGGTTCCGGTCGGCAGTTCGCTCACGGCCAGGTCGCTCCAGTCAGTTTCGCTCATGCTAGCCAGCATGCGGCGACTCAGATCACAGAACATCAGCAAAATTGCTGATAGTTCACCGCCGGCCGTACCTGGCTAGGGCGTCGGACCACCGGACAGTTAGGTATTTCGCCCGATGGTGTCGCGGCGGCGCCGACCGATAGTCGACATCATGACAACCACCGCTCACGCGCCGACCATCTTCGACATCAGTTGGCCCACCTTCGCGTATCACGACGCGACCGACCCCGACGAGGCACACCGCATCATCCGGCAAGCGCACCGGCAGGCGCCGGTCGCGCTCGGCAAGTTCGGTCCCGAAATTCTCGACTACCGAATGGCCCGCACCGTGCTACGTGATTCGCGCTTCGCCATGCCGCGCGGCATCAGCCTGATGGTGCAGGGCATCAGTTCGGGTCCGGTTTGGGACAGGGTTTGCCAGACCATCATGTCGGTCGACCCGACTCAGCATCGCCGGCTACGCCGTTTGGTGGCAGGGGCTTTCACTCCCCGGGCGGCCGAGCGGATGCGCGCGGCGTGTACCGAGGTGATCGGCGAGTTGGTCGACCGGCACCGCGCCGCAGGCCGTTGCGACATGGTCCGCGACATTGCCAGGCAGTACCCGGTTCCAATCATCTGCGCGTTGGTGGGCGCACCGGCCGAGGATTGGCAACTGTTCGCCCGCTGGGCCGACGACCTCAGTAAGGCGTTCGGGGGCAACGTTGCGGCCGAGGAGTCCGCCATTCTGCGGGCCTGGCGGGAACTCGACGTCTACCTCGTGGACCTGATCTCACGCCGCCGCCAGTCGCTCGGCGACGATCTGATCTCCGACCTGCTGCGTGTCGAAGAGGACGGCGACCGCCTCAGCCACGACGAGCTGGTCAATCTGGTTGCGATCCTGCTCAACGCGGGCACCGACACCACGCGAAACCAGTTGGCCGCGGCGGTGCAGGCGCTCTGCGACCATCCGGACCAATGGACGTTGCTGGCCGGCCATCCCGAACTGGCACCGAATGCGGTCGAGGAGCTCATTCGTCATTCACCGATCGTCTTCGCCACGCTGCGTGTCGCCACCTGCGACGTCGACCTGGGTGGTGTTCAGGTGCCCGCAGGGACATACGTCATGGTCAACACCGCGGCGGCCAACCGTGATCCGTCGGTCTACGCGGATCCCGATCGTCTCGACATCACGCGGGAAGGCGCCACGCCGATCCTCACATTCGGCGGTGGCGCGCATTACTGCCTCGGTGTGCACCTCGCGCGCATCGAACTCGCCGAAGCGTTGCGGGTGGTCACGCAACGGATGGCGAATGTCCGGCGTATCGGCCCGGCGCCGTGGAAGCCTCCCGCGGGAATCAGCGGCCCGGCCTCGCTGCCGATCGCTTTCGATGCTTAGCGGTCAGGTCAATGCGGGCAGCACGCGCTCGGTGAGCAATTGCACCGACTTCCATGCTGCGTCGACGGGCATGCCGCCCACCAGGGGGTGCAGCACGAGCGGACCGTAGTTCTCGGCGTCACGCACTTCGGCGATCAGCTGCTCGGGAGTCAGGAAACGGTATCGTCCCGATGCTTTGACCTCGTCGAGCGTCTGAACTCCCGGCAAGTGCATGAGCGAACGCTGATCGGTCGACCATTGGCCGTAAGTGACTGCCTCCCAAAGGATATGTTTCCCGAGCTCCGCCCATGCCCGGTCCGGATCCTCGTGCAGGTAGATCATGCCGCGGTTGATCGGCCCCGGCATGAGGATGAACGGCGACATCCCTGCCTCGGCGCACAGGTCACTGTAGTACGAGGCGATGCCGGGCAGGTGATCGGCCAGGCTGAGCGGCAGCCGGAACCGTACCGCGCGGCGCGCCGTGGCACGAGCGCCGCCGCCGACGTACAGCGGTGGGTGGGGCCGCGTCCAGGTGCCGGTGCAGATTTCGTTCTCCTGTTCGCCGCCGGACCAGACCTCCAGCATCCTTGTGAGCAGGCTGTCCATCAGCTCACCGCGCCGGCCGAAATCAGCTTGCAGAGCATCATATTCGACTGTGCGATAGCCGAGTCCCACGGTGGTGTGCAGGCGGCCGCGGCTCATGTTGTCGACGAGCGCGATGTCTTCGGCGAGCCGCACCGGGTTCCACAGCGGGCCCAGCGCGCAGTCGACGCTGGCGATCAGCGTCGACGTCCGCGCCAAGAACATCGCCGCGGCCATGATCGGATTGCAGCTCCACCCGTGTCCGGTCGCGTGATGTTCGTCGACGCTGATGGAGGTGATGCCGTGGGACTCACCCCATTGCGCGAGTTCCAGCGCCGCGGACAAGAGCGTGGCCTGGGTGCATGGATCACCGTGCGGGGAGGCGAAGTTGAAGCGCAGCACCGTCAAGAGCATTTGCGGCCCGGCCCCACTACGCTTCCGGCCCGGCCGCCGCCTGCAGGAAGGCTGGAAAGTCCGGGAACAGCGCGCGGTCGACGATCTCGATGCGGGTGCCCGCCGAGTCGACGTAGTAGGCGAAGAGCGCCAGATCCGGCGGGGCGGTGTCGGCGGTCGCCTCGAAGGCGAAGCCGTTGTCTTCCAACATCTTCGCGGTCTCGGCCAGGTTATCGGTCCAGTAGCCGAGGTGATGGATCGCGTTGCCGGGTGCCGCCGTCCAGGCCGTCCCCGGTACCTCCTTGATCAGTTCAACGTGCGGTGCCTGCAGCGAGTAGACGAAAGTCGAAGTCACCTCTTGGGTTCCGCTCGTCGTGCGAAACGGCAGGGTGTAGCTCACCGGGGTGATCCAGCGGTACCCGGCCAGCGCGCTCAGCCGGGCCATCGCCGCGTCGAGGTCCGGCACGATGATGCCGGTGTGGTAGAAGTCCTCGGGCCGTAGTGCGAACGACGTCATGTGTTCCTCGCTATCTGGCTGCGGAGCCAAGCACTTTCCCAGAAGTTCGTGCTGCCGGCGAGAAGCTTTTCATGGGCTTCCCGCAGCACGTCACGGACCCCCGGGTGGTCCGCGGGAACAAGCTCGGCAAGGTGGATGGCGTGCAGTGCGCGGTCGGCGGCCAGATGTGCCCGGGCCCGCTCCACCAGCGCCTCGGCACCGGCGAGCTCGACCACATCAGCGGCGACGGAATCGAATCCGACCGAGTACAGCTCGGTGGTCGATTCGTGACGGAACCACCCCGAATAGTTCTCCCAGACGGCCCGCACATCCCAGGCCACCTTGCCGTAACCCTGGCCCACTTCGCATTCCGCGGGCAGGGCGATCTCCCGCATCAAGGTGCGGACGTCTTTGCCGGCGTTCATCCCGGCGACGGTCTGATCGTGGATGTGCGCAATCGCCTCGCGCAACCGAGCCAACTCCGCATCGATGCGTTCGGCGCCCTTGATCGGCTCGAAGTGGCCGGTCACCATCAGGTCGGCCCGCAGATCGCGGACCCTGTCCACCGACGCGATGGCCGTCAACGCGTCCCGATAGCGGTCGCCGCGCATGGTGACAAGATTGGGAATGTGGCCGAACAGCGGTCCGAAGGTGTTTCCGCACAGACATATTCGTTCGTCCGGCAGCCAGATCACCAGGGAGTCGGTGGTCTCGCCGCCGGGCACGGAGATCAGCTCCAGGCGCCGGCCACCGACCTGGAGGCAGAGGGTGTCCTCGAAGTCGAGGTCGACGACGGGCACGCTCTGGCCGGGCAGCCGCGTGGTACCCAGGCGCCGCTGGATGGCGCGAATACCGTCGGCGAGGGTGTCCTTGAAGGCGAACGCGCTACGGTTGGCCCGGTAGGGGATCAGCCGATCGTTGTCGTCTCGCCAGGCCGTCCAATTCGCCTGTGCGACAACGATCGTCTCGGGATCACGCACGCTGTCCAGGCCGCCGACATGATCCACGTGCCCCTGCGTGAAGATGATGTAGCGCACCGGTGACGAGTCCACGGCGTCGAAGTTGGCGCGATGCACCGGCCCCTCGAAGCCCATGCCGGTGTTGACGATCACCCGTCCCTCGGTGGTGGTAAGCAGATACGAGTTGGACAAGCCCGGCGAGCACCACAATCCCGGGGCTATCTGCTCGGCCCGCTCGGCGGATGCCGGACGCATCGCGTCGGCACCCGGCCTATCGCGGTACACAGGTTCGAACATCGCTGGTGACTCCTTCACTCGGGACGGACGTCGAACTTGTCGAAGTAGAAGCCGAATCGAGAGCGCAGTTCGTCGGCGGAGACGCCAAAATGCCGCTGCAGTTCATAGCGGATCCGGCCGTGCTTGCCCCGCGGATTGCCGTCCAGGTATCGCTGGAAGCGTTGCCGCACCTTGGGCGGCAGGTCGACGTCTGCGCGCCGGTAAAGGCTTTCGAGCACTCGCATTTCGTTGCCGCCCAGTTGATGGAAGTTGACGTCGATGCTGCGCTCCGGTGCCACCAGGCCGCGGTCACGTACGCACGCACCCAGCAGCCGCTGCACGCGATCGCTCCAATAGTCCAGCAGCCACTGCGGATCGATGCTGTTGCGGCGCAACCGGTCCGAGTACGCCATCATGGTTATCGCCGACTGGATCACCGCGACGGGATCGCGGTGGGTGAAGGCCACAGTCGCATCGGGAAACGTCGCCATCAGCGGGCCGAGTTGCTCGCAGTGCTGCGGACTCTTGAGCACCCAGGTGCGCGGCCCACGCAGGAAGGTCAGCGCCTGCAACACTTTCTTCATGTAGGCGTAGTGCCGAATCTGGTCGAGACCCAGGTAATAGTCGCGCCAGTCGGGCACGCGCGCATGCCATTCCAGTACGTATGAGGCCAGATCGAGGTCGAGAAGCTCCACCTCTTCCTCGATCGCCTCGGGATACCGGTCGTGCATGGCGGCCACCACCGGCGCGCTCGCCATCAGCGCATCGTGTTCAGACTTGGCGCGGGCGTAGCGCGGATCGACACCGTAGATGTCGGGGCCCTGCCCACGAGCGGGGATGGGATCCTGGCTTTCCCAATACGGCAGGGCGCGCCGGCGTGGGTCGGCGGCAATGAGATTCACCAGATGCGTGGTGCCCGAGCGGGGCATCCCAACCACGATGAGGGGCTTGTCGATCGGGATGGATTCTATCTCGGGGTACCGTCGGACGAGCTCGGTGAGCGACAACCGGTTGCGCAGCAGGCGCACGATGCGTTGGCGCAACGAACCGCGGGTCAGTTGGCGCAGGCCTTCGTCAGCTTCGATCGCGGCGACGTGCGCCCGCAGGCGATCGGCGAGGCCGTCGGTGCCCTCGAGATCGGCGGCCGCGGCCCCTGGGCCGGCCTGCTCGATGGCCTCCGCGAGCATCCGGTCGATGCCGAGGTCGACGGGCTTGGCTTCGGTGAACTCGAGGATCTGACGCTGCACGTCGGTCAGCCGGGGCGCGGTCAGGTCATCGAAGTCGATGTCGTCCACCGCCGAACCCACTGACGGTCTGCCCGGCCCTACAGGTTGGCCAGATCGTCGGGAACGTCGACCTGGTGTGCTTGCAGCGCCTCCAGGGGGACCACCTCGAGGGTGCTCTGGTGGGTTGCCGCCAATACCACCGGCGCGGCACGACCGTCGTGGTGTGCACGCAGCCAGTTGAGCGCGGTCACGCACCAGCGGTCGCCCGGCAGCAGGCCGGGGAAGCGGTACTCCGGGACCGGCGTCACCAGGTCATTGCCGATGGAACGCTGGTGCTCCAGGAATTCGGCGGTCATCACCGCGCAGATCGTGTGCCGTCCTTGGTCCTGAGGACCGGTCGAGCAACAGCCGTCGCGGTAGAAACCGGTCACCGGGTCAGCGCCGCACGGTTCCAGCGGACCGCCGAGCACATTTCGATCAGGCACCCGTTCAGTATTGCGCCCCCGGCGGTGAAGTTTGAGCGATTCCGCCCTTCGGTTTTCGCGCGCGGAGGCCGCGCCCGCCGAAGTGGACGCGCCGAGATCGGGCGTGTTAACTCGAACCGGTGTCGACACCGCCCAACCAACCCGGAGATCCGTCCGGTGAGCCGCCCTGGTGGTCGCAGCCGCCCGGGTATCCGCCCCCGCCGGCCTACCCCGGCTACTCCGGCTATCCGGGCTACGCCGGGTACCCGGGTCACGTTGATCCGCAGGCGCCCTTCGGCCGCGATCACACCACCGGTCTGCCGCTATCGGACAAGTCCGCCACGACCGCCGGTTTGCTTCAGCTGTTCCTCGGCGTGTTCGGAATCGGCCGCTTCTACATCGACTCGACTCAAATTGCGGTGGCGCAGCTGTGCGTCGGTCTGTTCGGAGTTCTCTTCAGCCTGTTCTGTTTTTTCGGTGTCCCAGTCCTGCTCGGCAGCGTCGTGTGGGCCATCGTCGACGCGATCTTGATGTTCACCGGCAGCGTCAAAGACGACCACGGTCGCAAGCTGCGGTAGGCGTTCCCAGGGTCTGCATTCGCAGAACGGCCCTTACCGGTTGTCCGACAACGCTTTTGGCGCGAAGCGGGGCTCATTCTACCTGACCGGCATGCATGACGGTGTGGGCTCGCCGATGGCCGACGGTCACGGATTGGTCACGATGACGGGCGGCGGTGTCCCTCACCGACGCCCGCTGACGGCGTGGCAATCGTTACCTGAAGTCGTCGCGACGCGCTGAGTAAATCCCGGGGAAATCGTCCCGAAAACTTATCGTCACATCGTGGAACGACGTACGGCCCTCAAACTTCCCCTGCTGCTGGCGGCGGGCGCCGCGGTAGCCCGGATGCCCCGGGCTTCCGCGGAGGAAGCGGGCCGGTGGTCACCCGAGCGGGCCAACCGTTGGTATCAGGCGCAGGGCTGGCTCGTCGGGGCGAACTACATTCCGGCGAACGCCATCAACCAGCTCGAGATGTTCCAGCCCGACACCTTCGATCCGCGGCGCATCGACACCGAGCTCGGCTGGGCGCAGTTCTACGGCCACAACACCGCACGCGTGTTCCTTCATGATCAGTTGTGGGCGGCCGATCAGCGCGGCTTTCAAACGCGCCTCGGGCAATTCGTCGACATCGCGGCGCGCCACCGCATCAAGCCACTGTTCGTTTTCTTCGACTCCTGTTGGGATCCCCAGCCCCGCGCGGGGCGCCAGCACGCGCCGAGGCCCGGCGTGCACAACTCGGGCTGGGCGCAGAGCCCGGGAGCCGAACGACTCGGTGATCCGAAGTACGTGCCGGTCATGCATGACTACGTCACGGCGGTGATGACCCAATTCCGCAACGACAACCGGGTTTTGGGCTGGGACCTGTGGAACGAGCCCGACAACCCCGCACGCCAGTACCGCAACGCCGAGCGAAGCGACAAGGAGCAACTGGTGGCCAACCTGCTCCCGCAGGTCTTCCGCTGGGCCCGCGCGGTGGACGCCAGCCAGCCGCTGACAAGTGGTGTGTGGCAGGGGAATTGGGGACAGCCGCGGGGCCGCAGCGCGATCAGCGACATACAGCTCGCCAACGCCGACGTGATCACCTTCCACTCCTACGCGGGCCCGGGCGCGTTCGAGAACCGGATCAACGAGCTCACGCCGCTGGGCCGACCGATCCTGTGTACGGAATACATGGCGCGGCCCCAGGGCAGTACCGTCGAATCGATTCTGCCGATTGCGAAGCGTCACAACGTCGGCGCCATCAACTGGGGCCTGGTCGCCGGCAAGACGCAGACCTACTTCCCCTGGGATTCATGGGATCACCCGTACACCTCGGTCCCCAAAGTGTGGTTCCACGACCTGATTCGGCCCGAGGGACGACCGTTCCAAGACCTCGAAGCTCTGACGGTTCGAAAGCTGGCCGGTAGCCAAACCTGATTCGGTCGTCTAACGACGTGAACACGCCGTAGCCCTCCCGGTAGTAGGGTTGTGCCAGTTCAGAAGGGGGCGGCGATGCTTGTCGGTGTTGGTCGACCGCTGACGGCACCATGACGCTACAAAACCTGAGCGAGCCAGAACTGATTGCGTCGGCCGGCGGCGATCCGTGGGCGATCAACCAGAGCTTGCAGGCCGGCAGCCCGTTTCAGATCGACCGCTTGGCGGAGGCCTTTCACAACGCCGGCCGGTGCACCGCTGCGGCCAGCGAGGAGTTCGCGCAGGCACGCAAACGCTTCGAGTCCGCCTGGAACCACCAGAACGGTGACCACCCGATCAACGACTCCGATGAAGTGCAGCGGGTGACCAAATCGCTTGGTGCGCAGTCCGAGAAGTTGCCCAAGATCGGTGCCGACCTGGAAAACATCGCCGCCGCGCTGGCCGACGCCCAAAAACAAGGGGCTCGCGAGATCGCCACCCTGGATAGTGAGCTGCGAGGGCTCGACAGACTCATCGGTGCGATAAATGACGATCTGAAGCTCGACCTTTCCGCGAAGGAACGCGAGAAACTAGAGGCACTGAAGAAGGCTGCGCACGCGGACGCGGTGGACGACGTCCGCGATGCGGTCAAGCAAATGACTTCTATTCGCAACGCCTACTCGGAGACTTTGCGTAAATCAATGGACTCTCTGCATGCCGACGGATACGACCCCCCGACCACCGTGGACACCTGGATGGAAAGTCCGTTGAGACTCGGTGAGGTAAGGGACCTCGGGCCGATCGCCGGCACCGGTGGCATTCCGGGCATCCCGGGGATCGGGGCGGCGGACTTAGGGGAAGTTGTCGAGATACCCGGACAGCCCGGGAAGTACCTCGCCATTTTCGGAGATTCGTTCTCTGGCAATAAGGTTGGCGAGGGCGACCACTATCGATCCGTGGCCGTGCCGGTGACCTTCGACGCCGAAGGACACCCACATTTCGGGGCGCCGTTGACGGGGCCAAAAGACAGCGGGACCGAGCTGTTCCCCATGCCGGCTGAGGCGATCAAGGCAGGGATCAGCGACACGCTGCCCTCTGGGACGATCGCGCTGGGAGACAAAACCTACATGATGGTGACCGGCACCACGGGAAACCTCAAGCCAGCGGCTTCGTGGCTGGTCGAAGTGAACGGTGATCCGGGCAAGGGGTGGGCGATGGTGCCGGGTTCGTATCGGACCGCCGCCGAAGCACCCACCCAGGTCAGCGGCTACAGAGGCTCAGACGGCAAGGTCTATATCGCCGCCGATTCCTTCGACCGCAACGGCAGGGTCACCATGTACCGGGCGGATCCTGCCGACGTGTTCAATCGTGCCAAGTGGCAGCCCTGGACCGGAAAGGATTGGGGGCAGCCATGGGAACACCCCACGACGGTGAGTAATGATCGCTACGGCGAGCTCAGCTTCCGGGAAATCGGTGGCAAGCCCGTCCTCTCTGGCTTCAACCGAGATGCAGATGGGGGGCGGGTCGAAGTACGGGTCGGAGCCAGCCCCACCGATATGTTCGGCTCAGACGCACGCACCACCGTCGTCGTACAGAACGGCGACCCAGGCGCGCCGAAGTTCATACCGCAACCGTACGGAGGATACATCTTGCCCGGCTCGACATTGGACGATTTGAAAATATTTGCCAGTCAATGGAATACGGCTAACGATCCCAACGGTGTCCCGTTCGGTACGCCGTACAACACTCGAGAGCTTCAAGTCAGCCCCTATCATTGATTGCACAACCTCATCGCCCGCCTGAACCGATTGGAAAGCAATGTTGGTCAAGGTGTTCGCCAGCATCACCGTGCTTGCCGGCGCTGCCCTTTCAGGGGCGTGCGCCGCGCATGCCGACCCACTCAAATTCCCCGACTTGAGCGGCTATGCACCTGTGAATGTCAAAGATTACGATATTTCGGTTCCCAACCCCGGACAGCCGCCTGACCAGACGGTCTATTTCCTCACCCCGGATGGCGTAATCTGCAGTTTCATTTCCGGCGAAGCCGAGTGCAGGGGAAACAACCTGCCCGCGATACCTCCCGCGCCGTCAAATCCCAATGCCGGAATCACCGGGGTTAACTGGATAGGAACAACGACGGGGATAAAGCAGACGAATGAGGGCGAGCAATCACGTGTGATCGACGGACAACCCATCAGAACACTTCCGCCGTCGCACTCCATCACCGTCAACGGGATCATCTGCGGCGTCGACAACGCCGGCACGACCGCGTGCAAAGATCCGCAAGGTCGTGGCTTCGTGCTGTCGCCGCACGGCTCCGGCTGGCTGCCTCACGTGTGAATGCCGGCGGGGTAAGCCACACGCACAATCCGAAAGAGCTTTGCCCAAAGGGTTTTACGACGCGGCGAAGTCACCGACGGCGGTCATCTTGGTGCCGTCCCAGGCTGTGGCGAAGCCGCCTGCGTTATATGCACAGTTCAAAATGATGTCGCGGTGAGGCGGACTCTGCATCCACATGTCGAGGGCTTCCTTGGCAGTCGCAGCGGATCCGGTGCCCCAGAAGACGATCTCACCCGAATACCTGCTCCGATAGCCCGCAGCGGTGATCCGCGCCTGCGGCGACGAGCCGTCCGAGCCGACGTGTCCGCTTATCCCGCTGCGCAGCATGTCGTCGGCATGGCGCTGGGCCGCTTCGGTCAGGCGCGGGTCGTCGCTGATCGGCCCGCATCCTGGGCGAAGCTGGTTGATTCCGTTGTACAGCGCTACGCCCGAATCGTCTGCGCGCGCGATGAAACCGGACACCGCGCCGGGAGCCGTCGTGATGAAGGCAGTGCAGATCGCGAAAACGGCGATGATCTCGACCTTTTTGGCCATGGTGCCTCTTGCCGCGCGCTCGCGTTGCTGCTTTTGGTACCCAAATGTTATCGATTTTCAACCAACGGTGGTCGCGAATCGCAAATTTGTGGCGCACCGCTGCTAGTGGCCGGCATTGCGCGCCAAGTCGATCGCGTACTGGCTGACGAAGTGGCCGGCCGGAGGATCACCTTTGCCGCACGTTCCGTCGGATTCACCGGGACGTTTGATCCACAGGTACGCGTCGGCGTGCGCTCCCGCGGTGGCCGCGGTGGGCGGTGTGCCCAAAGCCCGGCCGGCGGGGTTGCACCAGTTGAGGTTGGAGTCGGGTGCGGGACCGGCGCCATTGCGCGATGTGTCGATCACGTAGTGCGAACCATTCGTGAGCCCGGAAATCGCTTCGCCGTAACCGATTTCGTCCTCGGTGGTGAAAAAGTTCGCGGTGTTGATGCTGAAGCCACGCGCGTGCCCGACGCCCGCCTGATTGAGCCGGGCGGCCATGTCGTCGGCGCTGTGCCAGCGCAGGTGACCCGCGTCCACGTAGACCGCCGCGTTCGGATCGCGGGTCAACGTGTCGACGGCGTAGCGAATCAGGTCGAAGCGCTCCTGGCGCGCATCACCCGACAGGCAGTCGGCCATGGCCAGCGCGTCGGGTTCGACGACGATCGCCACCCGGGAGGCGCCCACGCCGTTTGCGATGCCGTCGATCCACCCACGGTAGTCGTCGGCCGATCCCATGCCACCCGCAGCGAAGCTGCCACAGTCACGGTGCGGGATTCCGTACACCGCCAGCACCGGGATGGCGCCCGCCGCGTTCGCGTCGCCGACATACTTGCCGACCGTTCCCGCCGAGCCGCCCGGGACGATCCAGTACGCCTGCGGGGTGTTGGCGATCGCGGTCAACTCGGGGCTCGGCGGATCGGCGCTCTGCGCGGCGCGCATGGCGGCCGACATCGGGTTGACGTAGAACGGCGCGCCGGCCAACGGGTCGCCGTCGGCGACCAGGCGCACCTGCTGGGCGGAACGGGCCTGCGGCGGGCCGGTATTCGGAGCCATGGCGGCCACGGCCGCGATCGTGAGCAGCGGAACGATCCATCGCGCGGCTGCACCGGCGGCTGAGAACTTCACCCCAGGGAAATTAGTGGTTCGCACGCGTCGAACGCCAATCGCCGACGATCGGCGATGGCGCTTCGGCCAGTTAGTCCCGGGTCAGCTTTCCGAGTCGTCGGCGCCAGGGGGCTGCGCGTCGGGGCCGTTTTCACCCTCGGTGGCCTGAGGGGGTTGTTCGTCGCCTTCCGGCGGGGGCTGTTCGGCGGTGGTCACGGTGTGACTTCTACCCGGGTTCACCGGGCGGGAAACCACGGCAGCGCAGGGACCTGGGCTTTGGCGGTGGCGGAGGGATTTGAACCCTCGGACGGTTTTAGCCGTCACACGCTTTCGAGGCGTGCTCCTTAGGCCGCTCGGACACGCCACCGCCGAGCAGCTTACCCAACCGAAGGCCCGTCACCCCAATCGCTGGCGGGCGAAGAAGGCCTCCAGGGGCGCGGCGCACTCCTGCGCCAACACGCCACCGCGCACTTCCGGCCGGTGATTGAGGCGACGGTCGCGGACCACGTCCCATAGCGATCCGACCGCGCCGGTCTTGGGCTCCCACGCGCCGAACACCAGCCGGGCGACGCGGGCCAGCACCAGCGCGCCCGCGCACATGGTGCACGGTTCGACGGTGACCGCCAGCGTGGCGCCTTCCAGCCGCCACCCGTCTCCAAGGACTTCGGCCGCCGCTCGCAGTGCCAGGATCTCGGCGTGGGCGGTCGGGTCTGCCCGCGCCTCGCGGGCGTTGACCGCCCGCGCCAGTTCCGTTCCGTCGGTGCCGATCACCACCGCACCGATGGGCACGTCGCGGGGGCCGGCCGTCGCGGCGACCGCCAGCGCGGAACGGATCAGATCTTCGTCAGCGATCACCGACCGACCCTGATGGTGGCGACCCGCTGCGCCCGGCTCCGCCGCGCGTCAGCGATCACCGACCGAGGCGGTCGATCACCGCCGAAAGCTGATCGGCGAACCCCATCTCGCGGGCGATACGCCCCAACTGCTCGTCGGCGTACAGGTCGGTCTCGTCGAGGATGACCCCCAGCACCGCCTCGGGCAATCCGACGTCGGACAACAGCCCTAAGTCGCCCTCCTCGAAGGGATCCGAGTCCTCGAGGTCCTCGGGATCGATGTCGGCGTCCAACTTGTCGAGCACTTCGGCGGCGATGTCGTAGTCCAGCGCGGCGGTGGCGTCGGAAAGCAACAACCGCGTCCCGGACGGGGCCGGGCGCACGATGACGAAGAATTCGTCATCCACGTCCAGCAGCCCGAAGACCGCCCCGGAACTGCGCAATTCGCGCAACTCGGTCTCCGCTGCCGACAAGCTCGCCAGCGACTTGCGCGCCATCGGAGCACAGCGCCACTGCCCCTCTTCGCGCACCACCGCGACGCCGAACCCGTCCGGCGTGTCCGCGGACAGGCCCTGGGCAGAGGCCCGTTGTGCTCCCATGGCCGCTTACGGTAGTCCCTGACCAGGTCCCTGGCCAGATGGCTCACGGCAGCCGCGACATCTGACGGCGCCGTTCCCGACCGGATGTGCCAACCTTTAAATGTGGCAAGCCCTCCTTCTAAAACACCGGTATGCGTACTCGGGCTGGGGCTGGTCGGCGGATCGATTATGCGGGCCGCCACGGCAGCCGGCCGTGAAGTGTTCGGCTACAACCGCTCGGTGGAGGGCGCGCAGGCCGCGACCGCCGACGGCTTCGACGCGGCCACCGACCTGACGGCCACTTTGTCTCGCGCCGCCGACGCCCGGGCGCTGATCGTGCTGGCCGTGCCTATGCCGGCGATGCCGGGCATGCTCGCCCACATCAAAGCGACGGCTCCGCGGTGTCCGTTGACCGACGTGACCAGCGTCAAGCAAGCGGTGCTCGAGCAGGTCGTCGCGGCCGGCCTGCAGGAACGGTTCGTCGGGGGCCACCCGATGGCGGGCACGGCGCATTCGGGATGGGCCGCCGGCTACGCCGGATTGTTCACCCGAGCCCCGTGGGTGGTCAGTGTCGACGATCACGTCGATCCGGCGGTCTGGTCGATGGTGATGACGCTGGCGCTGGACTGCGGCGCGGTGGTCGTGCCGGCCAGGTCCGACGAACACGACGCCGCCGCGGCGGCCATCTCGCACCTGCCCCACGTGCTCGCCGAGGCGCTGGCCGTCGTGGCCGGAGACGTCCCGCTGGCCTTCGCCTTGGCCGCCGGCTCGTTTCGCGACGGGACCCGGGTGGCGGCCACCGCCCCGGACCTGGTCCGGGCGATGTGCGAAGGCAATTCCGATCAGCTGGTGCCCGTCGCCGATCGCGCCATCGAGCTGTTGACTCGTACCCGCGAATCGCTGGCTTCCCATCACTCCGTCGCCGACCTCATCGAGGCCGGGCATGCCGCACGAACGCGTTACGACAGCTTCCCGCGCACCGAAATCTTCCACGTCGTCGTCGGCGCGGAGGACTGGCGACAAGAACTGGCCGCCGCGGGCCGGGCCGGCGGGGTGATCAGATCCGCTCTGCCAAGCCTGGATAGTCGACGATGAATCCGTCTTCGTCGACGCTCAGCGTGGTGTCGGAGATCGGGGATCGCAGCTTGATCTGGTCCAGGCTGCCGATGCTGCTGTAGCTCACCGTGTCCGCGGTGATGGACATCTCCGGCAGGTGCACGTAGACCACGGGCAGCGTGACCGACGCCGCCTGCTCGTGCAACCCGAGCCGTCGGACGGGCAGCGCATTGAAAAACGGGCTGAACACGACATCGACGTCGAGCGCACCGTTGTAGGCCGCGCGGTGCTCGCCCTGATGGTCGGTGACCAGCCACATGTTCTCTTCGTCGCGGGCGAAGGAGAAGACGCGCTCCCGCTCGGCCAGGGTCACCGTCATCCCGAGTCGTTTGGTGGCCCCGGCCTCATCGGTCTGCAGGTCGTAATAGGCGCCGAATGCCGGGTTCGTGGCGGTGGCGGCGGAAACGATGCGGCCATTGGCCTTGATCCTGTTGCCGGACACCTGGATTCGTACCGATTCCATCCGCAGGGAATCCTGTGCGCGCCAAGTGAGCATCGCCTGCCATACGCGGCGAGACGGTTCGGAGGGGGCTGCGTTCACTCACCTACCGTAAGGCGTGCCCGCCAACCGGTGCGGAAGTGCCCGGTATGTCCGCCGCAGCCGCCCGGTGCCCGGCACCGAAAACCACACCGCCAGCGCCAGCAGCCCGTCTAGCGCCAGCGCCAACGCGGCCACCATCAGCGCCCCTACCAGGGCGAGATGAAACTCACGTTCCTCGATCCCGTCGATCAGGTACCGGCCCAGACCACCGAGGCTGGCGTAGGCGGCCACGGTCGCGGTGGCGACCACCTGCAGCGTCGCATTCCGCAGCCCGCCCAGGATCAACGGCAGCGCATTGGGCATCTCGACGCGCAACAACACCTGGGCCTCCGTCATGCCCACGGCCCGGGCGGCATCGACCACCGTCGGCTCGACGTTGGCGATCCCGGCATAGGTGCCGGCCAGCAATGCCGGCACACCCAGCAGCATCAGCGCCACCAACGACGGACCCAGGCCCAACCCGAACAGCAGCGTCCCGAACAGCAGCACGCCCAGCGTGGGCAGGGAGCGCAGGCTGTTGACGGCGCCCACCACCAGCAGGGTGCCGCGGCCGGTGTGACCGATGATCATCCCGACGGGTATCGCGACGAGCGCCGAGGCGCCCACCGCCAAAGCGGTGTACTCGAGGTGCTCGAGGATGCGGGCCGCAAGCCCGACCGGGCCGGTCCAGTTGTCGGCGGTCAGCACATAGGAGATCGCCCGCCCGACGAAGTTCACCGCGCACCGCCCACCACGGGGGCCACGACCGAGCGGCGGCCGCTGCCGCGGGTGGCGTGTGCCCACGGTGTGGCCAGCCGCCCGGCCAACATGATGAGCACGTCGATGACCACCGCCAGCCCGAACAGCGCGATGATGCCGGCCAGGATCTGATCGCTCTTGTCGGTCTGGTATCCCTGGGTGAACCAGCTTCCCAGCCCGCCGATGCCGATCACCGAGCCGACCGAAACCATCGCGATATTGGTGACCACGACCACCCTGAGCCCGGCGACGAGCACCGGAACCGCAAGCGGCAGTTCCACCTTCATCATCCGCGTGATGGGCGGGTAGCCGACCGCGGTGGCGGCGTCACGCACCTGGGTGGGGACCGCGTCCAGCGCCTCGAGCACCCCCCGCACCAGCAGCGCGGCGGAGTAGGCGGTCAATGCCACCACCACGTTGGCCTCGTCGAGGATGCGGGTCCCGATCAGCATCGGCAACGCCACGAACAGCGCCAGCGACGGAACGGTGAACACGACGCCGGCGGCCGCCGTCGTCAAGCGGCGGGCGATCCGCCTGCGCTGCACCAGCATGCCCAGCGGCAGCGCGATCGCCAGCCCGATCAGCACGGGCACCAACGACAGCCGCAGATGTATGACGGTCAGTC
This sequence comes from Mycobacterium sp. 94-17, assembly GCF_035617725.1. Classification (NCBI taxonomy): domain Bacteria; kingdom Bacillati; phylum Actinomycetota; class Actinomycetes; order Mycobacteriales; family Mycobacteriaceae; genus Mycobacterium; species Mycobacterium sp. 94-17. The sequence goes on along the minus strand of NZ_JAPIYN010000008.1, from coordinate 30,208 downwards.
CCCAGGCCTCGTGGAGATGGGTGAGCAGATAGCGCATCGGCTAGCTCCCCCAAGGTTCCGTCGAGCCCAGCCGCCGGGCCTGGACCGCGGCCAACACGTCGGCAGCCAGCACACCGCCGATCACCTCGCCGCCGTCGTCGACGGCGACGCCGATGCCCGACGGCGACGACAGCGCCGCGTCCAGCGCGTGACTCAGATTGCCCCCGGGCCGAAACAGGGATCCGACGCCACTGATGGTGTCCGCCAACGCGGCACCGTCGCGGTGCCGACGCATTCCCGCGCCGTCGATCCAGCCGAGCGGCGCACCGGAATCGTCGATGACCAACGCCCAGCCGCCGGACAGGCTTTCCCCGGATAGCGTTGCGGCCGTTACTTGTTCGAGATCGCACAGTGTCAGCCCGGTCGCGTCGATCAGTTGCAGCCATCGATAGCCGCGGCCCAGCCCGATGAACCGCGATACGAAGTCATTGGCCGGTCGTGACAACAGCCGGCCCGGGTCGTCGTACTGCTGCAGCGAACCGCCCTTGAACACCGCCACCCGTTCACCGAGCCGCAGCGCTTCATCTATGTCGTGGGTGACGAAAACGATCGTTTTGTGCAATTCGCTTTGCAGGCGCAGTATTTCGTTCTGCAGGTCGTGGCGAACCACCGGATCGACGGCGGAGAACGGCTCATCCATCAACAGGATCGGCGGGTCGGCGGCCAGCGCTCGCGCCACGCCGACGCGCTGCTGCTCGCCCCCGGAGAGCTGCGCGGGGTAGCGGGTCGCGAGCCCGGCGTCCAGGCCCACCCGTTCCAGCACCGCGTACGCGGCCTTGCGCGCGGCACGGCGGGACTGGCCACGCAGGACGGGAACCGTTGCAACGTTGTCGATTACGCGCTGGTGGGGCATTAAGCCCGCTTGCTGTATGACGTATCCCATCCCGAGCCGCAGCTTGACCGGGTCCTGGGTGGAAATGTCGACGCCGTCGATGGTGATGTTGCCCGAGGTGGGCTCGATCATCCGGTTGATCATCCGCAGCGCGGTGGTCTTGCCGCTGCCGGAGGACCCGACGAACACGGTGAGCTTGCCGTCGGGGATGCTCAGGCTGAGCCGGTCGACGACGGTGTTCCCGTCGGCGAAGGCCTTGCTGACGTTGTCGAAGACGATCACGTCATCCTCCGATCGGATGACTAAAGCCGTTGTCGCGTACCCAGTTTCGCGCGGCCACGTCGGGATCGACACCGGCGTTCCCCGACACCGCGGCGTTGAGGCCGGCGACACCGGACGTGGTCAGCTTCGCGGACACGGCATCGAGCACGTCTTTGAGGCGGTCGGACTTCTTCTGCGAATTAAGCAGCGGCACAATGTTTCCGACCACGAAGTTGTGTTCTGGGTCGTCGAGTACCACCAGGTGGTCCTGCGGTATGGCCGGTGACGTGGCGAAGATGTTGGCGGCATTGACCCTCCCCCCGACCAGGGCGCGCGCGGTGACCGCACCGCCACCGTCGTCGATGGCCACGAAGTTGCCCGGCCTGATGTCGAGTCCGTACTTCTGCCGCAGCCCCGGCAGCCCGCTCGGCCGAGTCGCGAAGGCCGAGGGCGCCCCGAATCGCACATCGGCCGAATGGGCGGCCAGGTCGGCGATCGCCTTGAGGTTCCAGGAGTTCGCCGTTTGGCCGGTCACGCTGACCGTGTCGGTGTCGGCGGCCGGCGCGGGCGTCAGGATGGACAGGTCGGCGGGCAGCCGTCGGGAGAGCTCCCGCTCGACATCGGGCAACGTGGTGGCATCGGACTGCGGTGCGAGATAGAGCAGCAGATTGCCGATGTACTCGGGCACCAGGTCGATGGAATGGTCTTTGAGCGCAGGGATATACGTTTCGCGGCTGCCGATCCCCATTCGCTTGCCGACTTCGAAACCATTGGCCCGCAATGCTTGTGCGTAGATCTCGGCGATGATTTGTGATTCCGGGAAGTTGCCCGAGCCGATGACGATCGAGTTGGGGCTGCGGACCTGTACCCCCAACGGATCGGAATTGCTGCACGCCGCAACGACGGACATCGCGATGATCAGCGCCGCCGGGCGCATCGTCAGCCCCCGCAGCCGCGACGTTGCCGTCATATCGCCGACCCTAACCCCCGGACGGCGCGCATGCGGGCCTGCCAGCAACGGTTCCGCCGAATCGGTTTCATTCTGCTCCGGATAGGGCAAAGATGGCACTATGAGCAGCCAAACCCCTGCCTCGCCCGGGCAGCAGCCCCCCAAGCCCACTCCCGCGTCCAAGGCCGGCCCCCCCGCCACGGAACCGGCGATCGGGTTCACCCGCGCCGGCGCGCTCTGGTCCTCGCTGTTCGCCGGATTCGTAATCCTCATCGTGTTGCTGATTTTCATCACCCAGAACACGACACCCGCGGACTTTCAGTTCCTGGGGTGGCACTGGAGCCTGCCCAAGGGGGTGGCGATCCTGCTGGCTGCCGTAGTGGGCGGACTGATCACCGTGGCCGTCGGCACCGCACGGATTTTGCAGCTTCGCCGCGCGGCGAAGAAGCACCACGCGGCCGCCGGGCGCTAGCCGGGCAGCTTGGCCAGTTCGGCCAGACCGCGGGAGATCAACGGCGCCACCACCTCGGGGGCGTGCTCCGATGCGTCGCCCGCGCCGCGGGCCTGATCCGACATCCGCCGGCGGAAGTCGATGCCCGCGGCGATGATCGCGAGCTTGAAATACGCCAGCGCCATGTAGAACTCCCAATGCGCCAGCGGTATCCCGGCCACCAGCGAATACCGGTCGGCCAGCTCGTCGGCCGTCGGCAGCAAAGGTGACGTCCACGCGGCTTGCGCGTTGACGATCAAATCCAGGGCGGGGTCGCGGTACACGCACATCAGTGCCGCGTCGGACAGCGGATCCCCCAGGGTGGACAGCTCCCAGTCGACGACCGCACGAACCTTGGTCGGGTCGTCGGCGTCCAGGATTGTGTTGTCGATCCGGTAATCGCCGTGCACGATCGACGTCCGGCTCTGCTGCGGAATCGCCTCGCCCAGACCGGAATGCAGTCGCTCTACGTCCGCATCGCGCCGATCCTGCGGCAATCGCACCAGCGACCATTGCGAGCCCCAGCGCCGCACCTGACGCTCCAGATAGCCGCTGGGCTTGCCGAAATCGGCCAGACCGACCGCGCCCGGGTCGACGTTGTGCAGGTCGACGAGTACCCGGATCAACGAGTCGACGCAGCCCCCGATGACTGTGTGGCTGAACGATTCGAGTTGCGCGCGACGGCGTACCACCTGGCCGGCGACGAACTCGACGATCTGGAAGGGGGCGCCCAGCACCGAATCGTCCTCGCAGAGCCCGATCGTGCGCGCCACCGGAACCGGAGTGTCCTGCAGCGCCGCGACGACGCGGTACTCGCGGGCCATGTCGTGCGCCGACGGGGTCAACCCGTGCAGCGGGGGCCGCCGCACCAGCCAACTGGTGCTGTCGTCGTAGACACGGAACGTCAGATTGGAGCGGCCACCGGAGATGAAGTCCGCACGCAACTCGCCATCGCGCCCGATTCCGAGTGAACGCAGGTACCGGTCCAGCGAGGCCAGGTCGAGCCCCTCGAGTTGGTCAGCTGAAGTCACCGAACTTGTCTACCATCGCCCACCTCGCTCCGACGCGGCAACCGCGATCTGCTTTTCGCTCAGCCCGCGTCGTCGTCGAGCAGCCGCTGGTTTCGCGGCAACAGGTCCCAGACGTGTTCGGTGGTGTTGACCGCAGCGACCGTCGCCTGGCCGGACCGGGAGAACAACAGCCGGGTGACCGACGCGTAGTCGACGGGAAAGGACAGCAACCGGGCGGTGCCGAGAATTTCGTGCAGGAGGACGTTGATGACCCCGCCATGGCTGAACACCGCGACGGTGTCCTCGGGCGCGGCGGCGGCCACGAGGTCGTCGACCGCGGCGCGCACCCGGGCGCGAAAAGCGTCCTCGTCGACCGCGCTGGGCAGGTGCCCCTGCGCCAGCCGGGCCCATTCCTCGGGCATCTCCGCGCGGATCTGCTCGACGGGGATGTACACCGTGAGGTCGCGGTCGTACTCGGCGAAGCGATCGTCGATCTCGACGGCCAGCCCACGGTCCGCCGCGACCGGTTCGGCGGTCTGGATGGCCCGGCGCTGCGGGCTGCTCACCACCCGCGCGATCGGAAACCTGGCGAGCGCCTTGGGTAGTCGCTCGATCTGGGCGAACCCCTCCTCCGACAGGTCCGGGTCCGAACCTTGGCCGTGCTCACTGCGCAGCGGCAGCGCGTGCCTGACCAGAAGCACTTGCATAGGTATCCCGTCTCGTCGAAAGGTTGTGCCGGATTCGAAGTCTCTCATCGCCTCGTGCGCGTCGTTCAGGGCGTGCACAATGGCATCGCCGTGCCTGGCCCAACAGCGCTTGATACCGAGGAGAACGGATGACCGAACCCGACCGCGACTGGGACGCCGCCTACCGGCAGCCCGCCCCGCCCCCGTGGAGCATCGGCCGGCCCCAACCGGAGCTGGCGCGGATCATCGAGGAAGGCAAGGTCCGCGGCGAAGTGCTGGACTCCGGCTGTGGCCACGCCGCGCTCGCGCTGACCGTCGCCGCGCTCGGCCACACCGTCGTCGGACTGGACGTCAGCGCGACCGCGATCGAGGCGGCCACCGCCGCGGCCGCCGAGCGGAGCCTGACCACGGCCACGTTCGCGCAGGCCGACATGACCAGCTTCGGTGGCTATGACGGCCGATTCTCCACCATCTTCGACAGCGGGCTGTTTCACGCGGTGCCCCCGGACCGGCGCCAGGGCTACATCCGGTCCATCTTCCGCGCCGCGGCGCCGGGCGCGGCGCTGTATATCCTCGCCTTCGCCGCCGGCGCACTGGACGATGCCCACTCAGCCCGGCCCGGCCCGACCGGATTCACCGAGACCGAGCTGCACGACGCCGTCGCCGCGCGGTGGCGGGTGGACGACATACGCGCGGCGAAGGTGTACGGCACCGACGACGCGGCCGCGTCGCCGGACAGCCCGCTTGCCCACTTGGAGCACGACGACCAGGGCCACTTCATGGCGCCCGGATTCCTGCTGAGCGCGCACAAAGAGGGCTGAATCGATTCCCTCTCCGCATGGAGAATGCTATTCTCCATGCGGAGATTGGGGTGTGCGATGCTGCCGGACGGTGACTCACGTGGGTGAAACGGGACTCGACGCGGGCGTACTCGCCCGGTGGCTGGATGCCCACGACGCGCCGGGTGGCGGCGAAGTGCCACGGCTGACCCAGCTGAAGGGCGGCTCGCAGAACACCCTGTATCTCATCGAGCGCGGCCCCTCGGAGGCGCCGGCGAAGATGGTGTTGCGCATGCCCGGCGCCCGGGCCGACGCCGCCCGCATCGACGGGCTGCTGCGGGAGATCCGCCTGGTTCGCGCACTGTCCGGCACCGACGTCCCGCACGCGGCGCTCATCGCGGCCGACGACACCGGCGCCGTGCTGGGGATGCCGTTCTACGTCATGCAGGCGATCGACGGGTGGAGCCCGATGGACGGCGGATGGCAGCCGCCGTTCGACACGGACTTCGAGGCCCGGCGCGGCCTGGCCTTCCAACTGATCGACGGCGCGGCCAGGCTGGGCCGAGTGAACTGGCGCGAGCAAGGCCTCGAGGGCTTCGGCCGCCCCGACGGATTCCACGAGCGGCAGGTCGATCGCTGGCTGTCGTTTCTCGACGCCTACAAGCTCCGCGAGCTGCCGGGTCTGGACGAGGCGTCCGACTGGCTGCGCCGCAACCGCCCGGCGCATTACCGGGCGGGCATCATGCACGGCGACTACCAGTTCGCCAACGTGATGTTCGCGCACGGTGGGCCGGCGCGGCTGGCCGCGATCGTGGACTGGGAGATGACCACCGTCGGCGATCCGCTGCTCGACCTGGCGTGGTGCCTGCTGGGCTACGACGGTGAAAAACCGCGCGAGGACGGGTTCTATCTCGACATGCGCGGCATGCCCACGCGCAGCGAGCTGCTGGAGCACTACGAAACCGTCAGCGGCTTGTCGACCGAGAACATCGACTATTACCTGGTGCTGGCCAACTGGAAGCTGGGCATCGTGCTGGAGAAAACCTATGCGCATGGGGAACGCACCGGAAAGGTCGATCCGAAGATCAAAGACGCGTTCGGCCCGATGATTCTGCAGCTCATCGCGACGGCGGCCGAGCTCGCCCGCTCGCTGCCGGCCAAGGCGCGTTGAAATGGGTTATGCCGAACAGCTTTTCGATCTCACCGACCGGGTGGTACTGATCACCGGTGGCAGCCGCGGTCTGGGCCGAGAGATGGCGTTCGGCGCCGCCCGCCACGGCGCCGACGTGGTGATCGCCAGCCGCAACCTGGACAACTGCGTGGCGGTCGCCAAAGAGATCGAGGCCGAAACCGGCCGCAGCGCAATGCCCTACCAGGTGCACGTGGGCCGGTGGGATCAGCTCGACGGCCTGGTCGAGGCGACCTACACGCGGTTCGGCAAGGTCGACACCTTGATCAACAATGCCGGCATGTCGCCGCTGTACGACAAGCTCACCGACGTCACCGAGAAGCTGTTCGACTCGGTGGTCAACCTCAATCTCAAAGGGCCATTTCGGCTTTCGGCGCTGGTGGGCGAGCGAATGGTAGCCGCGGGGCGCGGTTCGATCATCAACGTGAGCACCGCAGGATCACTGCGCCCGACTCCCGACATCATTCCGTATGCCTGCGCCAAGGCCGGACTAAACGCGATGACCGAGGCGCTGGCGAAGGCGTTCGGGCCGGCGGTGCGGGTCAACACGTTGATGGCCGGGCCGTTTCTCACCGACGTGAGCAAGGCCTGGAACCTCGATGCGGCCACCCGCAATCCGTTCGAACACCTGTCACTCAAGCGCGCCGGCGATCCCTCCGAAATCATCGGCGCCGCACTGTTTTTAGCGTCCGACGCATCCAGCTTCACCACCGGCTCCATCCTGCGGGCCGACGGCGGCATCCCCTGACGAGAGGAACGATCAATGGCGTGGGACTTTTCCACCGAACCGGAGTTCGAGAAGAAGCTGGAGTGGGTGCGCCAGTTCGTCCGCGACGAGGTCGAGCCGCTGGAGGTGCTGTTCCCCGGCTGCGAGTTCCTGCCGCTGAACGACGAACGCCGTCGCATCGTCGACCCTCTCAAACAGCAGGTGCGCGAACAGGGTTTGTGGGCACCGCATCTGGGGCCCGAACTCGGCGGGCAGGGCTTCGGCGCGGTGAGGCTGACGCTGATCAACGAGATCCTGGGCCGCAGCCCCTGGGCGCCGATCGTATTCGGTACCCAGGCGCCCGACACCGGCAACGCCGAGATCATCGCCCGCTTCGGCACCCAACAACAGAAGGACCGCTACCTGGACGGTCTGCTGTCCGGTGAGATCTTCTCCTGCTTCTCGATGACCGAGCCGCAGGGCGGGGCCGACCCGCGGGTCTTCACCACGCGGGCCGTCCGCGACGGTGACGACTGGGTGATCAGTGGTCGAAAGTTCTTCTCCTCCAACGCCTCCGTCGCGTCGTTCTTCATCGTGGTGGCGATCACCGATCCCGACGTGCCGGTGCACCACGGTGCCTCGACGTTCCTGATCCCGGCCGGGACGCCCGGTTTGACGATCGAGGCCAACCACCACCTGGTCGGGGCGGATCCCCACGAGCCGGGCCACTCGCTGGTCCGCTACGACGACGTCCGGGTGGGCCCGGACGCGCTGCTGGGCGAGGCGGGCCAGGGGTTCCTGATCCTGCAGACCCGACTGGCAGGCGGGCGGCTGCACCACGCGATGCGCTCGCTCGGGGTGGCGCAACGCGCGGTGGAGATGATGTCGCGACGCGCGAAAAGCCGCTTCACCCAAGGCGGTTTGCTGGCCGAGAAGCAGCTGGTGCAGGAGTTCATCGCCGACTCCTACACCGAGTTGACGCCGTTCCGGCTGACCGTGCTGCACGCCGCGTGGCTGATCGACAGCGGCGACGAACGCGCCGCCCGCGCCGAGATCGCCACCTGCAAGATCCTGGCGTCCCAGGTGCTGAAATCGATTGGCATGCGCGCTATCCAGGTACACGGCGCGCTCGGGCTCAGCGACCAGCTGCCGCTGGTCAACGCGCTGTTGGGCGGCATCGCGCTGGGCCTGGCCGACGGACCGACGGAGGCGCACAAGGTGAACCTGGCCCGGATGCTGCTCAAGGGTTACCAGGCCGAGGAAGGCGAGTGGCCCAGCGAGATGCTGGACGTCCGCCGCGAAGCTGCCCGCAAGAAGTACGCCGGACTGGTCGATCGTGTTCCGGCGCTGCCCGATTCGCCGTGACCAGCAGGGTCGCCGCGGCCGTCGAACGGGCCCTCGACGACCGGCAGCGCGGCGCCACCGAGGAGGTGGAGCGCATCCTGGCCGCCGCGGTGCGGGTGATGGAGCGGGTCGCCCCGGAGCCGCCGCGGGTCAGCGACATCGTGGCCGAGGCCGGTTCGTCGAACAAGGCGTTCTACCGGTACTTCGCCGGCAAGGACGATCTGATCCTGGCCGTGATGGAACGCGGGGTCGGAATTGTGGTGTCCTACTTGGAGCACCAGATGGCCAAGGAAACCCGGCCGCGGGACCAGATCGCCCGCTGGATCGAGGGCGCGCTGGCTCAGGTGGCCGACCCGCACCTGATCAGCATGAGTCGCGCCGCCGCCGGGCAGCTGTCGAATTGGCATGTCGCCGACCAGGAAATGATGCGCTCGCTGCGGGCACTGCTGGTCGGACCGGTGAGCGAACTGGGCAGCGCCGACGTCGAGCGCGACGTCGAGGCCGTCTACGGTTGCACGGTGGCGATGATGCGGCGTTACGTGGGCTCGGGTGACCGGCCCGGCCGGAAGGACATCGGGCATCTGGTGCGGTTCTGCCTCCTCGGCCTGGGGGTCGACTGATGCGCGCGATCGTCTGCAATGCCTACGGCCCGCCGGAGGATCTGACACTCAGCGAGGTGGCCGACCCGGTGCCGGCGCCGGGGCAGGCGCTGGTGCGGGTGCACGCCGCGGCCGTCAACTTTCCCGACGTGCTGTTCGTCGCCGGCAAGTACCAGGTCAAGATCCCCCCGCCGTTCATCCCCGGCAACGAGATCGCCGGCGAGGTGGTCGCCGTCGGCGAGGGGACGCCGTTCGGGGTGGGCCAACGGGTGTTCGGCACCACGTTCGGCGCGTTCGCCGAACTCGCGCTGCTCGACGCCTCCGTCGGGGACGTGGTGCCCGAAGGCGTCGACTTCGGTTCTGCGGCAGCGTTCGGCGTGACCTACCGCACCGCCTATCACGCGCTGCGCTCGGTGGCCGGGGTCAGAGCCGGCGACTGGGTGGTGGTGCTCGGCGCGGCAGGCGGAGTGGGCCTGGCCGCGGTGGACCTGGCCGTCGCGATGGGCGCGAACGTGTTGGCCGCGGCGTCCAGCCCGGAGAAGCTGCGGCTGTGCCGGGAGCGCGGCGCGCGGGCCACCGTGGACTACGACCGCGAAGACCTCAAACTGCGCATCCGGGAACTCACCGGCGACAGCGCGCGGGTGGTCCTCGACCCCGTCGGCGGCGCGTACGCCGAGCCGGCGCTGCGCGGGCTGGCCCGCGGGGGCATGTTCGTCACGCTCGGCTACGCCGCGGGATCCATCCCCTCCATCCCGCTGAATCTGGTGATGCTCAAGGACGTCACGGTCCGCGGCATGGAGATCCGCACCTTCCTCGGTGACTACCCCGAGGAATGCGCCCGCGACCTGGCAGAGCTGTCAAAGCTGTTCGCCGAAGGCAAGATTCGCCCCTACATCGGCGCCCGGTTCCCGTTGGCCGAGACGGCTGCCGGGTTGCGCTATGTTGCCGACCGTAAGGTGCTGGGCAAGGTCATCATCGACGTCACGGCGTGACGATGCTGAAGCCCGGGTCCGGCGCATCGAGCACCGCGATCAGCGACTTCAGCGCCGCCTGGTCGCCCGACAGCTCCAGCCCCGGTGAGGCGAAGTCGCCGGCCGCGACGAGCAGCAACCGAGACTTGTTGGCCAGCTTCACCGTAACTGTGGCCGTAGCCGGGTCGGCGGGGACGCGGCGGTGTACCAGCACGCCGTTGCGCAGGGCCAGGCGGTAGTTGGCGTCCGCATCGGCGAACGTGACGTCGATGGTGAGGTCCAGATCCCAGCTGCGCGGTCCGTTCACCCGGAGGGCCAGGCCGTCGAAAACCTGCTCGGGTGTCAACTGCGACAGTAACGTCGGCGACGTGACCTGTGTGGCCGTCCCGAGGCTTCCCGACCGCAATTCGGCGGCCCCGCTGAGGAAGAAGTTGCGCCAGGTCGCGTTCTCGGCGCCATAGCCCAGCTGTTCCAGCGTGTCGGCGTACAGCTCGCGCACCCCGGAATGATGCTCGTCGGTAAAGATCGCGTGGTCGAGTAGTGTTGCCGCCCAACGATAATCGCCCCCGTCAAACGCAGCCCGGGCGATCTCGACCACCCTGTCGATGCCGCCGATGGCCTCGACGTACCGGGGACCGAGCGCCTCGGGCGGATGCGGCCACAGCCGACCCGGATTGCCGTCGAACCAGCCCATGTAGCGCTGGTAGACGGCCTTGACGTTGTGGCTGACCGAACCGTAATAGCCGCGGGTGTGCCACGCCTGCTCCAAAGCCGGTGGCATCTGGAACATCTCGGCGATCTCGACACCCGTGTAGCCCTGGTTCAGCAGCCGCAGTGTCTGGTCGTGCAAGTATGCGTAGAGGTCGCGCTGCAGCGAGAGGTATTCGACGATGCGGTCGCGGCCCCACGTCGGCCAGTGGTGGGAGGCGAACACCACGTCGGCGCGGTCGGCGAAGGTGTCTATCGCCTCGGTGAGATAACCCGCCCAGGCATGGGGGTCGCGCACCAGCGCACCGCGCAGCGTCAGCAGGTTGTGCAGGTTGTGGGTGGCGTTCTCGGCCATGCACAACGCGCGGAATTGCGGGAAATAGAAATGCATTTCGGCTGGCGCCTCGGTGCCCGGGGCCATCTGGAACTCGATGCGCACTCCGTCGATGGTGTGCGTTTCCCCCGTCGTCCGGATATCGACCGTCGGGACGATCAGGGCCACCTCGCCGGTCGACGCGACCTGACCGAGCCCACAGCCCACCTGCCCCTGCGGGCCGCGGTCCAGCAGCGGCCCGTACATGTAGGTGGCGCGGCGCGTCATCGCCGGCCCGGCGTAGACGTTCTCCTGAACGGCGTGCGCGGTGAAGCCTTCCGGCGCCAGGATGGTCACCGTGCCTGCGTCGACGTCGGCCTGCGAGGTGACGCCGAGTACGCCGCCGAAGTGGTCGACATGGCTGTGGGTGTAGATCACCGCGACGACGGGCCGCTCGCCGCCCCGGTGGGCGCGGTACAGCCGCAGCGCGGCGGCTGCGGTCTCGGTGCATACCAGCGGGTCGATGACGATGATGCCGTTGTCGGATTCCACGAAGGTGACGTTCGAGATGTCAAAGCCGCGAACCTGATAGATGCCGGGCACCACCTCGTAGAGGCCTTGCCTGGCCGCCAGCGTCGACTGTCGCCAGAGGCTGGGGTGAACCGACGTGGGAGCGCGACCGCCGAGGAACGAGTAGGCGTCGTTGTCCCACACCACCCGCCCGTCGGCCGCCTTGATCACGCACGGCGATTCCGCGGCGATGAATCCGCGGTCGGCGTCGGCGAAATCCGTCTCATCGTGAAATGGCAGGGCGACGTCGCGATTGGCCGATTCGATGACAGCGCTGGGAGGCTTGTGGTCCACGGTCCTACCGTGCCACCAATGCGCCGTCGACAGGGCGGTTCTGGCCGCTTTTCGCGGACCGACCGGTGAACACAGCAACAATTTCTTCGGGTTCTGGATCGCGACCCAGTTAACCCGCATACTGCCCGAACGGCCCTCAACGCCGAGGACCGCAACGATCGGGCAAAGGAGAACAGGTGAAGCGTCAACTGACGGTCGCGGTGGCCGGTGCGGCAATTCTGGCCGCGGGCATTTCCGGCTGTTCGAGTAACAAGTCGACCACGGGCAGTTCCGCGAGCAGCTCGAGCAGCAGCGCGTCGGCAAGTTCCGGTGCGGCCGCCGGCACGAAAGTCACCATCGACGGCAAGGACCAGAACGTCACCGGCTCGGTCGTGTGCACGAGCGCGGGCGGCACCATCGACATCGCGATCGGCGGCGCGGCGTCCGGGATCGCCGCCGTGCTCAGCGACGGTAACCCGCCGGAGGTGAAGTCGGTGGGGTTGGGCAACCAAAACGGCGTGAGCCTGAGCTACACCGCCGGTACCGGCCAGGGCAATGCCTCCGCCACCAAGGACGGCAACACCTACAAGATCAGCGGCACCGCCACCGGGGTGGACATGGCCAACCCGGCGCAGCCCGTCAACAAGGCATTCGAAATCAACGTGACCTGCACGGGCTAGCCGGGCCAGGCGCCTTGTGCGCCTTGTGAATTGGACGCGGGCGGTTGCCATCCGTTGAGGGGCAACCGCACCGTGAACTCGGTACGGCCGGGCGCGCTGTCCACCGTGATAGTTCCGTTGTGCGCCTTGACAACCGCGGAGACGATCGCCAAACCGAGCCCGGTGCTGCCGCCCTTGCGAGAGCGCGACGAGTCGCCGCGGGCGAACCGTTCGAAAACCTCGGATTGCAGCGCCGCCGGAATTCCCGGACCGTTGTCGACGACCTGCAGCACGGTGTGCGACGGCTCGGTGCACAACCGCGTCGTCACGACGGTGCCCGGGCCGGTGTGGACGCGGGCGTTGGCAAGCAGGTTCGTCAGCACCTGATGCAGCCGCGCCGCGTCCCCGGCGACGACCACCGGTTCTTCGGGGAGGTCGAGTTCCCATTGATGGTCGGGTCCGGCGACGTGAGCGTCGTTGACCGCGTCCACCGCCAACCGCGACAGATCCACCGGCTCGCGCTCCAGCGGCCGGCCGGAGTCCAGCCGGGCCAGCAGCAGCAGGTCCTCGACAAGGCGCGTCATCCGCTCGGTCTCGGATGCCACCCGGCTCATCGCCTGCGCCACCGCCTCGCGGTCGTCACCCATCCGCTGGGTCAGTTCGGTGTAGCCACGGATCGCCGCCAGCGGCGTGCGCAGTTCGTGGCTGGCGTCGGCGACGAACTGGCGAACCCGCGTTTCGCTGGCCTGCCGCGCCGACAGTGCGGCGGCGATGTGGTCGAGCATCTGGTTCAGGGCAGCGCCGAGCTGCCCCACTTCGGTGGCGGGGTTCGCGTCGGACTCGCGCACGCGCACCGGGAGTTCGACCTCGCCGCGCGCCAGCGGTAAGCCGGCCACCTCGCTCGCGGTTTGCGCGACGCGACGCAGCGGCGCCAGCGCTCGCCTGATGATGATCACGCCGGCCGTGGTCGCCGCGACCAGCGCGATGATCGTGACGATCCCGAAGATCACCAGCATCCGCATCATGGTGGCGTCGATGTTGGCCATCGACAGCCCGGTGACGATGGCGTCGCCGCCGCTTCGGCTCGGCGCCGCGACCACCCGGTAGCGCCCCAGCCCGTCAAGGTCGAGAGTCACCGGCTTGCGGCTGTCGGCGATCGCGGACAGCTGCAGCTGGGCGGCCGGGGTCAGCTCGGCCCGATCACCGCTGCTCGTCGTGTAGCCGGCGTCCACCGTGTTCCCGTGGCTGACCACCGCCGCCACCATGCCCGCAGGCTGGCCCGGGGCATCCAAGAATCGCGGGCCGGGACCCGGCCGCGGGTAGACGTGCTGATGGTGCCACCCCGGATGCGGCGGCTCGGGATACATCTGCGCCGAGCGGTATGAGGTGCCGGCGAGCTGCCCGTCGAGCTGTGCCACCAGGTGGTGAAGCAGCGCCAGTTCGGTCGCCGCGGTGATGCCGACGCAGACGATCGCCAACACGACGATCTGCCCGACCAGTAGCCGCAGCCGAAGGGACCAGACCCTCCGCGTGTCAGTGGGCCGGCTTGAGGACATAACCCGCGCCGCGCAGCGTGTGGATCATCGGCTCCCGGCCGTTGTCGATCTTCTTGCGCAGGTAGGAAATGTAGAGCTCGACGATGTTGGACCGGCCACCGAAGTCGTAGCTCCATACCCTGTCTAGGATCTGAGCTTTGCTCAGCACCCGCTTGGCGTTGCGCATCATGAACCGCAACAGCTCAAACTCAGTGGAAGTCAACGAGATTGGCTCACCCGCGCGGGTGACCTCATGGCTGTCCTCGTCGAGCACCAAATCCCCGACCACCAATTGCGCGCCGCTGTCCATCGTCGTCACGCCGGTGCGGCGCAACAACGCTCGCAGGCGCAGCACGACCTCTTCGATGCTGAACGGTTTGGTGACATAGTCGTCGCCGCCGGCCGTCAGGCCCGCGATGCGGTCTTCAATGGCGTCCTTGGCCGTCAGCAGCAGCACCGGCAGTTGCGGGTTCTCCTCCCGAAGTTTGTGCAGGACATCAAGGCCGCTCATGTCGGGCAGCATCACGTCCAGCACCACCACGTCGGGCCGCTGGGAGCGGGCGGCCGCGATCGCCGATGCACCGTCACCGGCGGTGGAGATATTCCAGCCCTCGTACCGCAGTGCCATCGACACCATGTCGGCCAGGACAGACTCGTCGTCTACGACCAAAACGTTGATGGGGTTGCCGTCTGCACGACACATGACAACCCGCTCTACTGCGGCTCGGGGCTGTGACACAAGTTCCAGTATCCGCCGCGGACTGAGCCGAAGCTATGCCCGGCCTATGCGTGTCCTGTGAAACGAATCGCGCGACTGCTGAGCAGCCGCGCGATTCGTCACCCGTCGAAGCCGTTAATACCAGTAGCGGCGGCCGGCGACCGGGCGGCCGACCGACCCCAGAATCCACAGGATCGCGCCGATGACCAACAGCACGATGCCGAGCGTGGTCAGGATGGGCACGTGGAAGAAATAGCCGAGAACAAGCAGGACAATCCCTAAGATAACCATGTCGACTTCCTTTGAGTGAGCGGTTAGAGGTTGATCGATTGCATTGAACTTGGTTGCGGCAGATGGCAATCCGTTACTTTTGGATTGACACCGAAGTAATTCAAAGGTCCCGCGATCACGGTGACAGCCACCGTGCCCGCCGAGGAGCATGATGAGTTGTCGTTTTTGAAGTAGTCGCGCTGCCACGCCGCGATGACTCCGATCAGCAACCACACCAAAGCAACCGTTCCGATGATCCCGCTGCCACGCATCGTGACCTCCAATATGGTCGAGAAGAAGTTTTCTCGTGGACGTGATGTTACCCATTCAACTCGTGTCTAAACATGCAATTGGTTATGCGGCAGGGCTTGTCGGTGCAGCTCGCGATGCCAGAGGTGCCCGGCGAGCCAGGGGGCGCAGCGCCCCTGGACGCCCGGGACAAGCCAGGCGTCCTCGATCGGCTCAGCTAATTCGGCCTGCCTGTTTCGCGGGCCGATCGGTCCCGCGCGGCCCTGCTACCCACTGAGGGTGCGGCGGCGACACGCGCTGCCGCACGCCCACGTTCGAGAGTGGCGGTGCGGCAGGTCGTCAGGAATGGTCCAGGGCCTTTTCCAGCAAGTCGGCGAGGCGTCTCTGCTCGCCGGGGGTCAGACGATCGGTCAGCGGCGCCATGAGTTCACCGATCTCGGCGATGATCCCGGTCGCCAACCGTCGCGCCTGCGCGGTGAGGCCGACCCGAACGGATCGGCCGTCGTCGGCGTCGGTGGTCTTGCTGACCAGGCCGCGCCGGTCCGCGCGATCGATCAGGCCACTGATCGTCGACCGTTCGAGTCCCAGGAACGTCGCGAGCTCGGCCATGGTCGGTTCCCGGTCGCGCAGGATCCCCAGCACCCGAAGTTGAGTGAGGGACAAATCGTGCTGGGCGGCGACTCGGCTCAACGCCGCGATCACCGCGAATGACATGCGAACCAAGCCGTCCCTGAGGTCGTCGCTCATGCGCCAACGATAGCTTGCATTGGTTCGTGATGCCATCTATTTTAGTTCGTATTACCATCTATATTTCTAGAGGAGACCGCTCGTGTACGCAGCCGTCGTCACCGCCTTCGATACGCCCCCGGCCTACCGCGAGTTCCCCCGCCCGGCTCCGCAGGCACCCGACGAGATCCTGGTTGACGTGATCGCCTCCGGTCTGCACCCGCGGGTCCGGTCGCAGGCCGCCGGATCGCACTACACCAGCTCCGGTGAACTACCGCTGGTGCCGGGCATCGACGGGGTGGGACGCGCCTCCGACGGCACCGTGCGCTACTTCGTACTGCCGGACACCACCATGGGGGCGATGGCCCAGCAGACCGTGATCGACCGGCGGCGCAGCGTGGTCCTGCCCGACGGTACCGATCCCATTCTGGTTGCCGCAGCGGCGAATCCGGTGATGTCGTCGTGGGTCGCGCTTCGGCAGCGCATCCAGTTCGAGGCCGGTCAGACGGTTCTCGTCCTCGGCGCCACGGGCAGCGCGGGCCAGCTGGCGGTCCAGGTCGCCAAACACTTCGGTGCCGGACATGTCATCGGAGCCGGCCGCGACACCACGCGACTCGCGGCCTTGGCCGCTCTGGGAGCGGACTCCACGATCACGCTCGACGGCGCCTCCGCGACAAGCGATCTCGCGCACGCCGCCCGCGACGTCGACGTGGTGCTCGACTACCTGTGGGGTCCCATTACGGCCCGGCTGATGGCCGGCATCGCCGGCGCGCGCTCCGACCCGGGCAAGCCGCTGAACTGGATCGAGATCGGCTCGGTCGCCGGCGCCTCGGCCGACATCCCGTCAGCGGCGCTGCGCGCCATCCGCCTGAACCTCGTGGGGAGCGGTCAGGGGTCCGTCCGCGCCGGTGACATCCTGGCCGAAATGCCCGCACTGATTCACGAAATCAGCAGCGGCACTTTCGATATCGACGTTCGGGCCGTACCGCTCACCGACGTCGAGAACGCCTGGGCCGACACCGCCGGCCGCCGGCGTGTGGTGCTCACCCCCTAGGAGCCCGCTGTCCGCCGGGCGGACACATAGAGGGTGGGCGGCATGGAGTCCTCGGCGCCCCGCGGAACGCCCCGGCCGTACCGCGCCATCAACTCTGCGAACGATGCGGTGGTGACGTCCCAGCCACGGTCACGCAGCCAGTCGTCGACGGGCGTGCGCTCCTCCGCGTACCAGAGATCGTCGAAGTCGGTGATCTCGGCGTTGACGATTTCGGCGGCCGCGGCCCGCAGCCGTCGCATCTCGTCGCGTTGGCGCCGCACCCGGTCGGGGTCGGTGAAACCCGGGGCGGGCACGTTGGACGCCAGCCGACTGCCCTCGGCACTCAGCGAATCGATCCGCTCGAACAACAGGTCCTGGGCCTGCGCGGGCAGGTAACGAACCAGGCCCTCGGCCGACCAGACGGCGGGCCTGGACGCGTCAAACCCCGCTTCCTGCAGGGCCTTTGGCCAATCTTGACGCAGATCGATCGCGACGTTGACCAGCTGCGCCGTGGGCTTGGCCCCGTGCTCGCGCAGAGTGTTCGACTTGAATTCCAGCACCTTGGGCTGGTCGAGCTCGTAGACGACGGTGCCCTCGGGCCACGGCAGCCGCCAGCTGCGCGCGTCCAGGCCGGCCGCCAGGATCACCACCTGCCGAACGCCGGCGTCCGCGGCATGGAGGAAGAACTCGTCGAAGAACGCCGTCCGGGTGGCCATGAAGTCCACCATCAGCTGTAGCCGATCCCGCAGGTCCGGCTCGATGTCGCCCGCCTTGGCCAGCAACGCCGGGTCGGCGTAAATGCTCCACATCCCCTCGCCGGCCGCCTCGACGAACACGCGCGCGAAAGGATCTTTGATCAGCGGGTTTTCGCTCTCGGTTTCGGCCGCACGAGCCGCCGCGACACCCAGCGCGGTGGCGCCCACGCTTTGAGTGATCTCCCAGGAGTCGTTGTCTGTCCGCGGCATCGCCCGTTCCCTTCCCCAGAAAGTAAGTTATGCACACTATTCTTCCAGTCGCCGCCCGCCGAGGGCGCCCATCGCGCCTGCCCTAGTCTTTTTCCCAGACGGTCCACAGGTTGCGAGGGAGCGCCATGACACCCACCCCGTCGCGCACGCCGCAGGAGGTATTCGCCCACCACGGCGCCGCGTTGGCCGCCGGCGACCTCGACGAAATCGTCGTCGACTACGCCGAGGATTCCGTGCTGCTCAGCCCCGCCGGCGTCGCCCGCGGCAAGGACGCCATTCGCCGAGTCTTCGCGACACTGCTCGCCGATCTGCCGGATGCGCACTGGGACTTGCGAACTCAGCTTTTCGACGAGGATGTGCTGTTCCTCGAGTGGTCCGCCGACTCGGCCGTCAACCGGGTTGACGACGGCGTTGACACCTTCGTGTTCCGCGACGGCATGATCCGGGCGCAGACCGTCCGATACACGCCGCATCCGAAGGGCTGAAGGGTGGACTTGAAACCGGAGTCAGTGAATCTTGACGCCGTCGCGGACTGGATGCACCGGCAGGGACTCGGCGAGGGGCCGCTACAGGACGTCGGCAACGTCACCGGTGGAACCCAGAACGTCATGCTGCGGTTCACCAGGGCAGGTCGTCCCTACGTGCTGCGGCGCGGTCCACGACACCTGCGCCCGCGCAGCAACAGCGTGATCCTGCGGGAGACGAAAGTCCTTGCTGCACTTGCCGGTTCCGACGTTCCACACCCACACTTGATCGCCGCCTGCGAAGACCCGGGGGTGCTCGGCGACGCCGTCTTCTACCTGATGGACCCCGTCGACGGTTTCAACGCGGGCGAGGGCCTGCCACCGCTGCATGCCGGCGACGCCCGGGTCCGCCACGGCATGGGCCTGTCGATGGCCGACGCGCTGGCCAAGCTGGGCGCCGTCGACCACGTCGCCGTCGGTCTCGCCGACTTCGGCAGGCCGGAGGGCTTTCTGGAACGCCAGGTGCCGCGCTGGCTTTCGGAGCTGGAGTCCTACAACGAGTACGACGGCTACCCCGGGCCCGACATCCCCGGCATCGACGAGGTGTCCGCCTGGCTGGACCGGCACCGGCCGGCCCGCTGGACGCCGGGCATCATGCACGGCGACTACCACGCCGCCAACGTGATGTTCTCCCACACGGGGCCGGACGTGGTCGCGATCGTGGACTGGGAGATGTGCACGATCGGCGATCCGCTGCTGGACCTGGGGTGGCTGCTGGCCACCTGGCGCCAGCCCGACGGCTCCAGCGTGTTCAGCCACGCCCTGGGCGGGCAGGACGGGCTGGCCAGCACCGGGGAACTCCTCGAGCGCTACGCCGCCAACACCACCCGCGACCTGTCCCACATCACCTGGTACACCGTGCTGGCCTGCTTCAAGCTCGGGATCGTAATCGAGGGGACGCTGGCGCGCGCCTGCGCGGGCAAGGCGGAAAAGGAAGTCGGCGACCAGTTGCATGCGGCCACGGTGCACCTGTTCGAGCGGGCGCTGGGCCTGATCTCCGCCGAGGGCTGACCTCCTCGCGGCTCCTCCGGTGACCACGGAGCACGCGCCGTCCCGCGGCTTTTGTCGTACGCGACATAGGGCCGAGCGAACTGTGCGGCGCGCCCACCAGCGGCGTTGCCTGCTTCGATTCCAATGGTCAGCTATTTCGGCTTTTCCCAGTCTGCGGAAAGCCTGGCCCCCTCGACGCAATGACTGCTAGTTTGTTAAATCCTGCAAACTAATCTATCTGCATGTATTGTCCTTGACAGTTGGGTCACCGGTATGCGCCATCCAGTGTGTAAACGCCCTCGACCGTGGCCCGCCTCCGGACTGAGCCGGTTCCGTTAGGAGGAGCGACATGCCGTTCGTGACCACCCGCGCGACGCCGCTGAGGGCTGCCCACCTGCCCGGATACAGGGGGTGCGACGGTGGTTGAGCCCGTCGATGCCGCCGGACTGCCCACCAAGCTGGAACCGGGCGACTACCTGATGTTTCGGGGGGAAGGCAATCCCCGTACCCGCTCGGCAGGCATGGGGGTGAACCTTCTCGACACCACCCCGGACTGGGACGCCTTCCGCGCCCACTTGGCAGAGACCTCGCGACGGGTACCGCGGCTGCGGCAAAAGGTCGTGGTGCCCGCCCTGCCGACGGCTGCACCGCGATGGGTGGACGATCCCGACTTCGACCTGGACTTCCACGTGCGCAGGGTGCGCGTGCCCGGACCCGCCACGCTGCGCGAGGTTTTCGATTTGGCCGAGGTTTTGCTGCAGTCACCGATCGACACGGCGCGGCCGCTGTGGACGGTGACACTGGTCGAAGGCCTGGCCGAGGGTCGGGCAGCGATGCTTTTGCACATGAGCCATTCGCTCGTTGACGGGGTCGGAGGTGTCGAGCTGTTCGCCCAGCTCTACGGCCTGGAGCGTGTTCCGCTGGCCAAGCGGCCGGTTCCGCGGGATATGTCCCCCGACGACCAGCTGAGACGGGGCACCAAACAGCTGCGCGGCGCCGTCCTGGAAGGGCTGTGGGGCGCATGGTCGATGGTCAGCCGAGTGGTGCTCCAACTGCCATCGGCGCTGACGCGCGCCATCGGCTACGCCCGCTCGGGTGCTCGGACACTGAGCCGGGCCGCGCAGCCGTCGCCGCTGCTGCGCCAGCGCAGCGTGGCCAGCCGCACCGAAGCGCTCGAGATTCGGCTCTCCGATCTGCACAAGGCAGCTAAAGCCGGCGGGGGCAGCATCAACGACGCCTACCTGGCCGGACTGTGCGGCGCGTTGGGGCGCTATCACCGGGCGCTCGGCGCGCCGATCGAGACACTGTCGATGGTGGTCCCGGTGAGCTTGCGCACGGAAGATGACCCCGCCGCCGGCAATCGCATCACCGTGGTCGGCTTGTCGGCGCCGGTCGGGGAGGCCGACCCGGTCGACCGCATGCGGAAGATCCGCGCGCAGATGAAGCAGCGCCGCGAAGAGCCCGCCCGGGACATCCTCGCTTTTGTTCGGCCCGTGCTGAGTGTGCTGCCGGCAGCCCTGCTGGAGGCCGTGACCCGACCGGTCGCCCCATGGGATGTGATTGCCAGCAACGTGCCGTCCTACCCGGGCGACGCCCACGTCGCCGGCGCGAAGGTGCTGCGGCAGTATGGCTTTGGTGCGCTGCCTGGAGTGGCGATGGTGGTCAACCTGTTGTCCACGGGCGAGTGGTGCACAGTCACGGTCCGCTACAACAGGGCCGCGGTCCAAGATCCGGAATTGTTTTCCGACTGCCTATTGAAGGCTTACGACGAAGTCCTCGCACTGGGTGGTGAACCGGTGCCGCGCGTTATGCCGGCCTCGTCTGTGTGGATCAGCGACGTGCGTGCGGCGGGATAACCCCGGCCGGAATTCGTGGCAATCGGGTCGCGTCACGTGAGCGCGCCCGAAGGGATTCGAACCCCTAACCTTCTGATCCGTAGTCAGATGCTCTATCCGTTGAGCTACGGGCGCCTGTTCTTCAGTTGTCGTTCGGTGTTCACGCCAAAGGATCCTGCGGAGGCGAGAGGATTTGAACCTCCGGTCCCCTTTGAGGGGGACAACTCATTAGCAGTGAGCCCCATTCGGCCGCTCTGGCACGCCTCCCTTGGACTTCCTGAGGGTACCGGACGCTTGACGGGCGCCCTGGAACCGCCGGAGGCATAGCGTACACACCGACGGCATATGCTGTCGAAGTGACTGCCCGCCTACGGCCGGAGCTGGCCGGGCTGCCAGTTTACGTCCCCGGTAAGACGGTGCCCGGCGCGATCAAACTGGCCAGCAACGAAACGGTATTCGGCCCGCTGCCCAGCGTTCGCACGGCCATCGAGCGCGCCACCGACGTGGTCAACCGCTATCCCGACAACGGCTGCGTGGAGCTCAAGGCGGCGCTCGCCAAACACCTTGGTTCGGACTTCGCCCCCGAGAACGTCGCGGTCGGATGCGGGTCGGTCAGCCTGTGCCAGCAGCTCATCCAGATCACCTCATCGCCGGGCGACGAGGTGATCTTCGGGTGGCGCAGCTTCGAGTTGTATCCGCCCCTGACGCAGGTCTCGGGCGCGACCGCGATCAAGGTGCCGCTGACCGACCACACTTTCGACCTGCCTGCGATGCTGGCCGCCGTCACCGAACGGACCCGGCTGATCTTCGTCTGCAACCCGAACAACCCGACCTCGACCGTCGTCGACCCGGACGCCTTATCCCGCTTCATCCAGGCCGTTCCGTCGGACATCGTGATCGCCATCGACGAGGCCTACGTCGAGTACATCCGCGACGGCATGGCCCCCGACAGCCTGGGCCTTACCCGAACGAACCCCAATGTCGTTGTGCTGCGGACGTTTTCGAAGGCCTACGGCCTGGCCGGCCTGCGCATCGGCTACGCGATAGGTCACCCCGATTTGATCACGGCGCTCGATCAGGTCTACGTGCCCTTCACCGTGTCGAGCCTGGCGCAGGCCGCCGCGATCGCGTCGCTGGCCGCCGCCGACGAACTATTGGTGCGCACCGACGCGCTGGTCGCCGAACGCGACCGGGTGGGCGCCGAGCTGCGTGCTGTGGGTTTCGAACTGCCACCGACGCAGGCCAACTTCGTCTGGCTGCCGCTGGGACCCCGCACACCGGATTTCGTGGCCGCGGCCGCAGCTGCCGGAATCGTGGTTCGCCCCTATGGCACCGACGGCGCGCGGGTCAGCATCGGGGCACCCGACGAAAACGACGCGCTGCTGAAATTCGCCCGCGATTGGACAACCCGGAGGACTGACGAATGAGCCTGGCCCGCAAGCACTTCACCGAATTCAAGGAGCGCGGCGACAGCATCCCCGACGCCGAGCTCGACGACTTCTGGGCGACGCTGGCGCCCGCGACCCTCGACGAGATGATCGGCGAATGGAAGGGCGGCGAATTCGTCACCGGCCACAAGATGAACGGCCAACTGGAGAAGGTCGGCTGGTTCGGCAAGACCTTCACGTCGACCAGCGACGTGCAGCCGCTGGTCTGCCTCGACGCCGACGGCAACAAGTACTCCAACAAGGAGATGGGCAAGGGCGAGGCCAGCCTGTGGCTGGAGGAGTTCCGCGGCGAGGTCACCGCGACGATGGTCTACGACGGCCAGCCCGTCCACGACCACTTCAAGAGGATCGACGACGACGCCGTGATGGGCATCATGAACGGCAAGGGCGTGCTGGACCTGCAAGACGGGGTGGGCCGCTACTACTACTTCTACCTCGAGCGGGTGTAACGCCCGCAGCACGTGCTAGCCGGCCGGGTTGCGGCCGGTGAACGCGACGAGCTGGTCCAGGGCCTCGGCCTCGCCCGACACGTCGACCGGATAGTCGAACCCCCCGCCGTCGCGGAACTCCGGCCTGATGATGTTGCGCGCGAGGCCGAGCACGTACTCGCACAGCGGTTCGGGGGCATCGACGTCGCGTCCGACGGCCTTCGCGTAATCCCAGGCGTGCACCAGGAATTCGATCGACAGGACCCCGCACGCGCTCTTGGCGGGCATCTCGGCTTTGCCGAACGGCACGCTGCCGTCCAGACCGTGCCGATGCCAGGCGTCCAACGCGGGGCGGGCCGCCGCGATGACCTGACGCTCCACCGACTCGCTCGCATCGGGCTCCGGTAGTTCCGCGCCCACCATGTCGCCCAGCGCCGAGATCGAGTTCAGCAGGTGCCCGGTCAGCTGCGACACGTCGAACTGCGCGCACGGGGTGCGCCGCGTCAGGTCGTCGGAGGCGATGGTGTGCAGCACCTGCTGCAGGACCGCCAGGGTGTCCTCCGCGCTGTGCAACTCGTCGGTCGGCGGGGAATCCGGTCCGGGTCGCAAATCGGGAGGCATGTTCGCCACGCTACGGTCTCGACATGGCGCAAGCATACGAATCCGTCACCGTCGAGACGAAAGGCCACGTCGCCCAAGTGACGCTGATCGGACCCGGCAAGGGCAATGCGATGGGGCCTGCCTTCTGGTCCGAAATGCCCGAACTGTTCGCGGCGCTGGACGCCGACCCCGAGGTTCGGGCCATCGTGCTGACCGGCTCGGGCAGGAACTTCAGCTACGGCCTGGACGTGCCGGCGATGGGCGGTTCGTTCACACCGCTGCTGTCCGGCGACGCGCTGGCCGGCCCGCGCGCGGTGTTCCACCGCGAAGTCAAGCGCATGCAGGGCGCCATCACCGCGGTCGCTGACTGCCGCACCCCCACCATCGCCGCCGTGCACGGCTGGTGCATCGGCGGTGGCGTCGACCTGATCTCGGCGGTGGACATCCGCTACGCGAGCGCCGACGCCAAGTTCTCGGTGCGGGAGGTCAAGCTGGCCATCGTCGCCGACGTCGGCAGCCTGGCCCGCCTGCCGCTGATCCTGAACGACGGGCACCTGCGCGAGCTCGCGCTGACGGGCAAGGACATCGACGCTGCCCGCGCCGAGAAGATCGGTCTGGTCAACGACGTGTACGACGACGCCGACGCCACTCTGGCCGCGGCGCACGCAACCGCCGCCGAGATCGCCGCCAACCCACCGCTGACCGTGCACGGCATCAAGGACGTGCTCGACCAGCAGCGCACCGCGGCGGTTTCGGAAAGCCTGCGCTATGTCGCCGCCTGGAACGCGGCCTTCCTGCCGTCCAAGGACCTGACCGAGGGCATCTCGGCGACGTTCGCCAAGCGCCCGCCGCAGTTCACCGGGGAATGACCGGACGCGCCACCTGCCCCGAGCGTCACGCGAGGGTGGCGCTAGATGGCCACAGCCACGCTGGCGTGACGCTCGGTACCCTCGCGGGGATGGCGACTATGACATCCGACGGCACGGTCCGCATCCCGGCCGACCTGGACTCGGTGACGACGATTGGCGCCGAAGACCATTCCGAGATCGACGGCGCCGCCGTCGACCGGATCTGGCAGGCCGCCCGACATTGGTACCGGGCCGGCTTCCATCCCGCGATCCAGCTGTGCATCCGGCGGAACGGCCGCGTGGTGCTCAACCGCGCGATCGGCCACGGCTGGGGCAACGCCCCCAGCGATCCGCCCGACGCGGAGAAGGTCGTCGTCACGCCCGATACACCGTTCTGCGTGTACTCGGCGGCCAAAGGGATCGCGGCGACCGTGGTGCACATGCTCGTCGAGCGCGGCGTCTTCTCCCTCGATGACCGGGTGTGCGAATACATCCCCACGTTCACCAGTCACGGCAAGCACCGGATCACCATCCGGCACGTGATGACCCACAGCGCGGGGCTGCCGTTCCCCACCGGACCCAGACCGGACGTCAACCGCGCCGACGACCACGAATACGCGCAGCAGAAGCTGGGTGAGTTGCGGCCCCTCTACCGTCCCGGGCTGTTCCACATGTACCACGCGCTGACCTGGGGTCCGCTGGTGCGCGAGATCGTCTACGCGGCCACCGGCAAGGAGATTCGCGAAATCCTGGCCACCGAGATCCTCGACCCGCTCGACTTCCGCTGGACCAACTTCGGCGTCGCGAAGAGTGATGTCCCGCTGGTCGCGCCGAGCCACGCCACCGGGCGGACGCTGCCGCCGGTGGTCGCGCAGATCTTCCGCAAGGCGATCGGCGGAACGGTGCACGAGATGATCCCGTACACCAACTCCCCGATGTTCTTGACCACCATCATTCCGTCGTCCAACACGGTGTCGACCGCTGACGAGATGTCCCGATTCGCCGAAATCTGGCGCCGCGGAGGCGAACTCGACGGCGTGCGGGTGTTTAGCCCGGAGACCATGTACCGCGCGGTGGCCGAATGCCGAAGGCTGAGACCGGATTTCGCGGTCGGGCTGCAGCCCGCCCGCTGGGGAACCGGGTACATCCTCGGCACCGACCGGTGGGGGCCGTTCGGGCGCAACGCGCCGCACGCGTTCGGCAACCTGGGCCTGGTCAACATCGCGATCTGGGCCGACCCCGCCCGCGGATTGTCGGCCGGAGTGGTCAGCAGCGGCAAGCCGGGGCGCGATCCCGAGGCCCGACGGTATACCGCCCTGATGGACACCATCACCGCCGAGATCCCGAGCGGTTGAGCCGTCGGGGGATGGGAACCCGGCCACTCATGGCTACCTATCGAGTGCTCGACCCTAAGGGCGACGTCGTCGCTACCAAGGACATCGAAAGCGCGAACGACGCGCACGCGTGGTTCGTCGACAACAAGGCCGACAACAGCGAGCTCGGCTGGCGCATGGAGGTCGAGGACGACGGCGACTGGCATTTCTTCGACGACAGCGAGGGCGATCGAAGCTAATCATCTAATAGCAGCTTGAGCTGTCCGCCATAGAGATCAACCGATTCTGCGCTCAGCATTTCAAAATGTGTACAGTCGACCGAATACTCTGTGACATCGCCGGTAACGTAGGGGCGCCAAATCCGGCGCAGCGATGAACGGTGATGCGGATCTTGTGTGGCAGAGAAAATAGTCATATTTCCGTGGAAAATACTGGGCACGTGTTCTGCCAGGTACCATCCGTTGCGATTACGGGTAGTAACCATGAAATCCACCAGCCATTGCGTCGGAAGATCAGACTTCAATGCTCCTCGCCGGAGTATTAATTCCTCCACCTGAGGGCGGGTAAGAGGTTCCGACTGCACCGGAATATCTAAGCGATTGCTTCGCAGGATGAAATCCAGGACCTGGCCTTCGCTCACCGGTTGAGGTGTGGGGATCCGGTCGGTGTTGAGTTTTCCGTCCAACATCACCAGGTGCTGCACTATGAATCCGCGGCGCTGCAGCTCAACGGCGACCTCGTGAGCCACGACGCCTCCGAAAGACCAGCCGAGAAGGTTATACGGCCCGTCCGGATAAACGGCTTGGAGCCTGTCTGCGTAGCGTGCCGCCATGATGCGGATCGATTCAGGTTCCTCTTCCTTATCAAGCGGGACTTGGTTGATTCCGACAATTGGGCACTCCAAATATTTACCCAGTAATCGATACGGCCAGCTGAGCCCGAGGCCGTGATGGATACAGCACAGCGCAACCCCCGTACCCTGCTTCAGGACCTCGACGGGGACGACCTCCACCGCGCTGGACTGCACACCCACCTGCCGGCTCAGGGTTCGCACCGACGGCGCAGTGAACATGGTGCGCACCACCAGGTGGGCGTTTAGCGATTTGTTGATCGCGGCGATCACCCGCATCGCCGACAGGGAATCCCCACCCAAATCGAAGAACGAGTCCTCGACCCCGACGCGTTCGAGCCCGAGTACCTGGGCGTAGATGTCGGCCAGAATCTCCTCGGTTGGGTCGGCCGGGGCGTGGTAACGATTCGCATCGGGATAGTCCGGTGCGGGCAGTGCCCGTTTGTCGAGTTTGCCGTTGACCGTCAACGGCAGTTCCGCCACCACCACTACCGCGCTGGGCACCATGTAGACCGGCAGTCGCTCGGCCAATGCGCTTCGCGCGGCGGCCGGTTCCGCCGTGCCGGTGATGTAGGCGACGAGGCGCTTATCGCCGGGGCGGTCCTCGCGAGCGATCACCGCTGCCTGCTCGACCCCGTTTAGTTCGGCCAGGGCGGCCTGCACCTCACCGAGTTCGATGCGATAGCCGCGGATCTTGACCTGCTCATCGGAGCGGCCCAGATACCGCAGTTGTCCGTCGAGGCCCCAACACACCAGATCCCCGGTGCGATACATCCGCATCCCCCGCGCCCCGAACGGGCACGCGACAAACCGCGAACCGGTCAACCCCGCCCGTCGCCAATACCCGCACGCCACCCCGACACCGGCCACATACAGGTCACCGACCACACCCGCGGGCACGGGACGCAGCCACCTGTCGAGGACAAAAAAGGCGGCCCCCGCCACCGGTGAACCGATCGGCACCACGCCCCCACCCGCCACTAACGGCGCACTCATCGACGCCCACATCGGTGTCTCGGTCGGGGCGTAGACGTTGAGCATCACCCGCCCGGGCGCCCACCGATCCACCAGCTCGGCCGGGCAGGCTTCACCGCCGACCACCAACGCCACTGGTCCCAGCCCCTCCGCCGACAGCACGCCCGCAGCGGAGGGGGTTTGGGTGAGCACATCGACCTGCTCGGTTACCAGCAGGTCATGGAAGTCTTGCGGCGAGTGCGCGACCGATTCGGGCACCACGACCAGTCGTCCGCCAGCTAGCAGCGCGCCCCAGATCTCCCAGCCTGAGACGTCGAAGCCATAGGAATGCCATTGCGTCCACACTCCCTCCTGCGGCAAGCCCACATCCAGAGACGCCATCAGCTGGGTGACGTTGTGGTGGGTGATGGCGACTCCCTTTGGCACGCCGGTGGTACCCGAGGTGTAGATGAGGTAGGCGATGTCGTCCGCGGCGGGGGCCGGCGGTGCGGTGCCGGAATACGCCCCGATTTTCGGATCCGCGACATCGATGACCGCAAGATCCCGCCCGTCCAGTCGCGGGGACAGCCCAGCGGTGGTGATCGCCGCCACCGGTGCAGCGTCGGCGAGGATGGCCTCGATCCGCGCCGACGGGTACATCGGGTCGATGGGCAGATATGCCGCCCCCGTCTTGAGGACCGCCACAATCGCGACGATCGCCTCGGCGGAACGCTCGAACAGCAGCGCCACGCACGCACCCGGGCGCGCGCCCTGGCCGACCAGCAGGTTCGCCAACCGGTTGGCGGCATCATCGAGCTCGCGATAGGTCATCGACCGGCCTTGGCAGGTCAGCGCCACGGCTGCCGGAGTGCGGGCTGCCTGCACGGCGAACAGCTCCGGAATCGACTCCGGCGGGGTGATCGGCCGGGCCAGCACCGCCTTATGGCCCCACGCCTCCAGCCGGGCCTGCTCGGGCTCGTCGAGCAGGTCCACCGACGAGAGCAGCCGGGTCGGCTCGTCGGTGATCGCCACCAACACCCGCTCCAACCGGTCGATCAGCGCCTGAATGGTGTCCGGGTCGAACACATCGGTGCGAAATTCCACCTCGCCGGAAATCCCCGCCTGTTCACCGGCCTCGGTCCACCGCTCCGCAAGGTAGAAAACCAGGTCCATCCGGGCGCTCTGGGTGTCCGCCGGCAGCGGGGTGACCTGCAGATCACCCAACGTTGTGTGCTGCCCGCCAAAGTTCTGCCAGGCCATCACCACCTGGACCAGCGGGTGGTGCGCGAGCGAACGGGCGGGGTTGAGCCGCTCCACCAGCACCTCGAAGGGCACGTCTTGATGCTCGTAGGCGGCCAGGCTGCGCTCGCGGACCTGAGCCAGCAACTGCGCCGCGGTGGGATTTCCGGCCAGATCGACCCGCAGCACCAAGGTGTTGACGAAAAAGCCCACCAACTCATCCAGCGCCGGGTCGCGGCGTCCGGCGATCGGGAACCCCACCGCCACATCCGTGCTGGCGCTGAGCTCGGCCAACAACACCGCCATCGCGGTCTGGATCACCATGAAGGTGGTCGCGTTGTGCTCGCCGGCCACCCGGCGCACCCGCTGCTGCAACTGCGCCGGCCAGTCCACGACCACACTGGCACCGCGCTGATCCGCGATTTGTGGGTAGGGCCGATCGGTGGGCAGGGCGAGGCGTTCGGGCATGCCGGCCAGGGCCTGCTGCCAGTAGGCCAGCTGCGCGGCGATGCGACTGTCGGGGTCGGCGAGATCGCCCAGCTGCGTGCGCTGCCACAGCGTGTAATCCACATACTGCACCGCCAGCGGCACCCAGCCGGGGGCTTGCCCCACGCACCGGCTCGCATAAGCCACGCTCAGATCCCGCGCCAGCGGGGTGATCGACGATCCATCCGCCGCGATGTGATGCACCGCGGCCACCAGCACATGCTCGTCGTCGGAGACGCGGAAAAGCCTTGCGCGCAACGGGATTTCGGAGGCAAGATCGAAACTGCAGCGGGCTGCCGCGCCGACAGCCTCACCCAGCCGGCTCTCCGGCCAGCCACCGGCATCGATGACCTGCCAACCGGAGCCGGCTTCTTCGGCCGGTATCACCAGCTGCCGGGGGATCCCGTCGGCCGCGGGAAACAACGTGCGCAGGCTTTCGTGGCGGGCGACCACGTCGGCCAGCGCCTGGCCCAAGGCCTCGGTATCCAGCCTGCCGTCCAGCCGCAGCGCCACCGCAATGTTGTAGACGGGCGAGGGCCCCTGCAACTGATCGAGGAACCACAGCCTGGATTGCGCGAACGACAGCGGAACCACCGGGGGCCGCTGTGTCGCTACCAGTGGCTCCAGTCCGCCCGACGTGCCACCGATGCGGGGCGCCAACTGGGCCACCGTGGGCGCCTCGAACAGGGAACGCACCGCGACGCCGGCGTCCAGGGCGCTGTTGATCGCCGCGATCGCACGCATCGCCGAGAGTGAGTCGCCGCCGAGGTCGAAGAAGGAATCATCGATCCCGACGCG